>NZ_CATKPT010000056.1:0-3100 GCF_949768125.1 Pseudomonas sp. IT-P253
GATTAGATCGTTCTTTAAAAATTTGGGTATGTGATAGAAAGATAGACTGAACGTTACTTTCACTGGTAACGGATCAGGCTAAGGTAAAATTTGTGAGATGCTCTTTATGAGCAAGAATCGAATTTTCGGCGAATGTCGTCTTCACAGTATAACCAGATTGCTTGGGGTTATATGGTCAAGTGAAGAAGCGCATACGGTGGATGCCTTGGCAGTCAGAGGCGATGAAAGACGTGGTAGCCTGCGAAAAGCTTCGGGGAGTCGGCAAACAGACTTTGATCCGGAGATGTCTGAATGGGGGAACCCAGCCATCATAAGATGGTTATCTTAAGCTGAATACATAGGCTTAAGAGGCGAACCAGGGGAACTGAAACATCTAAGTACCCTGAGGAAAAGAAATCAACCGAGATTCCCTTAGTAGTGGCGAGCGAACGGGGACTAGCCCTTAAGTGGCTTTGAGATTAGCGGAACGCTCTGGAAAGTGCGGCCATAGTGGGTGATAGCCCTGTACGCGAAAATCTCTTGGTCATGAAATCGAGTAGGACGGAGCACGAGAAACTTTGTCTGAATATGGGGGGACCATCCTCCAAGGCTAAATACTACTGACTGACCGATAGTGAACTAGTACCGTGAGGGAAAGGCGAAAAGAACCCCGGAGAGGGGAGTGAAATAGATCCTGAAACCGTATGCGTACAAGCAGTGGGAGCCCACTTTGTTGGGTGACTGCGTACCTTTTGTATAATGGGTCAGCGACTTATTTTCAGTGGCGAGCTTAACCGAATAGGGGAGGCGTAGCGAAAGCGAGTCTTAATAGGGCGTCTAGTCGCTGGGAATAGACCCGAAACCGGGCGATCTATCCATGGGCAGGTTGAAGGTTGGGTAACACTAACTGGAGGACCGAACCGACTACCGTTGAAAAGTTAGCGGATGACCTGTGGATCGGAGTGAAAGGCTAATCAAGCTCGGAGATAGCTGGTTCTCCTCGAAAGCTATTTAGGTAGCGCCTCATGTATCACTGTAGGGGGTAGAGCACTGTTTCGGCTAGGGGGTCATCCCGACTTACCAAACCGATGCAAACTCCGAATACCTACAAGTGCCGAGCATGGGAGACACACGGCGGGTGCTAACGTCCGTCGTGAAAAGGGAAACAACCCAGACCGTCAGCTAAGGTCCCAAAGTTATGGTTAAGTGGGAAACGATGTGGGAAGGCTTAGACAGCTAGGAGGTTGGCTTAGAAGCAGCCACCCTTTAAAGAAAGCGTAATAGCTCACTAGTCGAGTCGGCCTGCGCGGAAGATGTAACGGGGCTCAAACCATACACCGAAGCTACGGGTATCACTTAGGTGATGCGGTAGAGGAGCGTTCTGTAAGCCTGTGAAGGTGAGTTGAGAAGCTTGCTGGAGGTATCAGAAGTGCGAATGCTGACATGAGTAACGACAATGGGTGTGAAAAACACCCACGCCGAAAGACCAAGGTTTCCTGCGCAACGTTAATCGACGCAGGGTTAGTCGGTCCCTAAGGCGAGGCTGAAAAGCGTAGTCGATGGAAAACAGGTTAATATTCCTGTACTTCTGGTTATTGCGATGGAGGGACGGAGAAGGCTAGGCCAGCTTGGCGTTGGTTGTCCAAGTTTAAGGTGGTAGGCTGGAATCTTAGGTAAATCCGGGATTCCAAGGCCGAGAGCTGATGACGAGTGTACCTTTGGTGCACGAAGTGGTTGATGCCATGCTTCCAAGAAAAGCTTCTAAGCTTCAGGTAACCAGGAACCGTACCCCAAACCGACACAGGTGGTTGGGTAGAGAATACCAAGGCGCTTGAGAGAACTCGGGTGAAGGAACTAGGCAAAATGGCACCGTAACTTCGGGAGAAGGTGCGCCGGTGAGGGTGAAGCATTTACTGCGTAAGCCCATGCCGGTCGAAGATACCAGGCCGCTGCGACTGTTTATTAAAAACACAGCACTCTGCAAACACGAAAGTGGACGTATAGGGTGTGACGCCTGCCCGGTGCCGGAAGGTTAATTGATGGGGTTAGCTAACGCGAAGCTCTTGATCGAAGCCCCGGTAAACGGCGGCCGTAACTATAACGGTCCTAAGGTAGCGAAATTCCTTGTCGGGTAAGTTCCGACCTGCACGAATGGCGTAACGATGGCGGCGCTGTCTCCACCCGAGACTCAGTGAAATTGAAATCGCTGTGAAGATGCAGTGTATCCGCGGCTAGACGGAAAGACCCCGTGAACCTTTACTATAGCTTTGCACTGGACTTTGAATTTGCTTGTGTAGGATAGGTGGGAGGCTTTGAAGCGTGGACGCCAGTTCGCGTGGAGCCAACCTTGAAATACCACCCTGGCAACTTTGAGGTTCTAACTCAGGTCCGTTATCCGGATCGAGGACAGTGTATGGTGGGTAGTTTGACTGGGGCGGTCTCCTCCTAAAGAGTAACGGAGGAGTACGAAGGTGCGCTCAGACCGGTCGGAAATCGGTCGTAGAGTATAAAGGCAAAAGCGCGCTTGACTGCGAGACAGACACGTCGAGCAGGTACGAAAGTAGGTCTTAGTGATCCGGTGGTTCTGTATGGAAGGGCCATCGCTCAACGGATAAAAGGTACTCCGGGGATAACAGGCTGATACCGCCCAAGAGTTCATATCGACGGCGGTGTTTGGCACCTCGATGTCGGCTCATCACATCCTGGGGCTGAAGCCGGTCCCAAGGGTATGGCTGTTCGCCATTTAAAGTGGTACGCGAGCTGGGTTTAGAACGTCGTGAGACAGTTCGGTCCCTATCTGCCGTGGACGTTTGAGATTTGAGAGGGGCTGCTCCTAGTACGAGAGGACCGGAGTGGACGAACCTCTGGTGTTCCGGTTGTCACGCCAGTGGCATTGCCGGGTAGCTATGTTCGGAATAGATAACCGCTGAAAGCATCTAAGCGGGAAACTAGCCTCAAGATGAGATCTCACTGGGACCTTGAGTCCCCTGAAGGGCCGTCGAAGACTACGACGTTGATAGGTTGGGTGTGTAAGCGCTGTGAGGCGTTGAGCTAACCAATACTAATTGCCCGTGAGGCTTGACCATATAACACCCAAGCAATTTGCAGGCTTCGAGCTGAA
>NZ_CATKPT010000057.1:0-1710 GCF_949768125.1 Pseudomonas sp. IT-P253
ATGGTCCGTGAAGAAATGGGCCGCATCCCCGGGACCATTGCCTTGTTTGGCTGCTTCCTGATCATGATCATCATCCTCGCGGTGCTGGCGCTGATCGTGGTGAAAGCCTTGGCCGAAAGCCCATGGGGCATTTTCACGGTGATGGCGACCATCCCGATCGCGATGTTCATGGGCATTTACATGCGCTACATCCGTCCGGGCCGCATCGGCGAAATCTCCGTGGTCGGCGTGCTGTTGCTGCTGGGTTCGATCTGGCTGGGTGGGCAGATTGCCGCTGATCCGTTCTGGGCCAAGGCGTTCAGTTTTACCGGGATTCAGATCACCTGGATGCTGATCGGCTACGGTTTCGTGGCGGCCGTGCTGCCGGTGTGGCTGATTCTGGCCCCGCGCGATTACCTGTCGACCTTCCTCAAAATCGGCACCATCGTGGCATTGGCCATCGGTATTCTGGTGACCATGCCCGTGCTGAAAATGCCGGCATTGACCCAGTTCATCGATGGCACCGGGCCGGTGTGGAAGGGCGGTCTGTTTCCGTTCCTGTTCATTACCATTGCCTGTGGTGCGGTGTCCGGTTTCCACGCGCTGATTGCGTCCGGGACCACGCCGAAACTGTTGGCCAGTGAAAGTCATGCCCGTTACATCGGTTACGGCGGCATGTTGATGGAATCCTTCGTGGCCATCATGGCGATGGTTGCCGCTTCGGTGATCGAGCCTGGCGTTTATTTCGCCATGAACAGCCCGGCGGCGATCGTCGGTGGTGACGTGATGCAAGTCGCGCAAACAGTCAGCAGCTGGGGTTTCGCGATTACGCCGGACGCCCTGCAAGCAGTGGCCAAGGACATCGGTGAAATCACCGTCCTGGCTCGCGCCGGTGGCGCGCCGACCCTGGCGGTCGGTATCGCGCAAATCCTGCACAGCGTGCTGCCGGGTGAAAACACCATGGCCTTCTGGTACCACTTCGCGATCCTGTTCGAAGCGCTGTTCATCCTGACGGCGGTCGATGCCGGCACCCGTGCCGGACGGTTCATGCTGCAGGACTTGCTCGGCTCCTTCGTCCCGGCGTTGCGGCGCACCGACTCCTGGACCGCCAACCTGATTGCAACGGCCGGTTGCGTGGCGATGTGGGGTTACTTGCTGTACCAAGGCGTGATCGACCCCTTGGGCGGGATCAACACCTTGTGGCCGCTGTTCGGGATCTCCAACCAGATGCTGGCCGGTATCGCGCTGATGTTGGCGACCGTCGTGCTGATCAAAATGAAACGCCAGCGCTACGTCTGGGTCACCATGCTGCCCGCCGTGTGGCTGCTGATCTGCACCGTCACGGCAGGCTTCATCAAGCTGTTCGACGCCAACCCGGCGATTGGTTTCCTGTCGCTGGCGAAGAAGTACAGCGATGCGCTGGCCAACGGTCAGATCCTCGCCCCGGCCAAGGACATCACGCAGATGCAACACGTGATCTACAACGCCTACACCAACGCCACGCTGACAGCGCTGTTCCTGTTCGTGGTCTTCAGCATTCTGTTCTTTGCGCTCAAGGTCGGCATCGCCGCCTGGGGCACCAAGGAACGCACGGATAAAGAAGCGCCATTCCACGCCGTGCCGGATGCGTAATCGAGGATTGCAAGCATGTTCAATGACCTGAGTCGCCTCGGTAAATACCTCGGTCAGGCCGCACGCCTGATGGTCGGCATGCCCGACTACGACAATTAC
>NZ_CATKPT010000058.1:0-1331 GCF_949768125.1 Pseudomonas sp. IT-P253
CGTTGCATCTATGTATCAGGCCTATTCGAGGAAGCCGTCATCGGCTTCTGGCCAAAATTGGAAGAGCTCGTGGTATGCCGATTACAGTCAGGCCTCGAAGGCCACTAGCAGCTTAGGCATCAATCCACGCCGGTCTTACCAGGGGTCAATGTTTTTTCAGCAATGGGTCGGACAGTTGGTACCTCGGTGGCAGAACTCGGTGGATCAGTGGCTCATCGTCACTGGCTGGCCATTGCCAGGCTGGCGACGATAAGTCTGGTCATTCTGTAGAAGCACCCAGACGATGCGCAGGTTGCGATTGGCCAATCTGACCGCAGCTTCCTTGCGGCCAAGTCGGCTCACCCACCGCAACAAACGGCGGTCATCGGGTTGCTGGGAATCAGGTCGCAACTGCTGTAGCACCGCGTGGGCGCCCTGGATCATCAGGCTGCGCAAATAGCTATCGCCACGCTTGGTCATGTCCCCAAGCCGGATCGTCTGCCCGCTGCTGTGCTGATCAGGAACCATGCCGAAGTACGCGGCAAACCTGCGAGCATCGGGAAAGCGCTCAGGCTTGGTTTCCTTGGCCACCAGTGCCGTGGCGGTGATTGGACCGATACCGCGCACGGTCATCAGCCGTTTGGCTGTCTTGTCGGCGTTGGCGGCCACTTCCAGGCGCCCCGTCAGGACGTTGATGCGCTCGCCCAAATGGCGCCACTCAGCCAACAGTTCGTCGATCAGCTCGCGCAGCATGGCAGGCACCGGCTGGGTGGCATCCTCCAGTATCCGCGGGATTCTCTGACTGACCGCCACCTCGCCCTGCGCCAAGACAACCCCGTGCTCAAGCAGCAGGCCACGCATCTGATTACTCACGGCGGTGCGGCGACGCACGTAGCCCTGGCGGGCGCGATGCAACGCTTGCATGGCCAACGCCGCGACACTTTTAACCGGCACTGCGCAGATCTTCTCATCGCGACCGGCCCGCAGGATTGCCAGCGCATCATTGCGATCATTTTTAGGTCCGCTGCGATGCTTGGCTACCGGCCCGGCTGGAAGGATCCGCGCCAGATTGCCTTGATCCTGCAGCTGCCGGGCCCAGGCTTGAGCGCCCGGACCGGTCTCCATCAGGACCACGACATGAGGCGCCAGCTGGCGGAGAAATTCATAGAACGCCTCGCGCGACTTGATCCGCTGCTCGTAATGCACCTTGCCGAAGGCGTCTTCGCCGGCGACCTGGAAAACATGCTTGGCCAGGTCGACTGCCACGGTTGTGCAGGCCGACAAAGCGGAAGAAGACAAGGATTGATCAATCGAAGTATGCTTTTTCATGGACTCGCCCTCGCTGTCGTTGG
>NZ_CATKPT010000060.1:0-1172 GCF_949768125.1 Pseudomonas sp. IT-P253
ATCGTCTACGTGATCGTCGGCCTGCTGATCGGCGGCACTGTCGGTTCGATCATGGCCAAACGCGTTGAAATGACCAAGATGCCCGAGCTGGTCGCCTTCATGCACAGCATGATCGGCCTGGCAGCGGTGTTCATCGCCGTGGCCGCCGTGGTAGAGCCACAGTCGCTGGGCATCGTCCAGCAACTCGGTGACGCGATCCCGGCCGGTAACCGTCTGGAACTGTTCCTCGGTGCGGCCATCGGTGCGATCACCTTCTCCGGCTCTGTCATCGCCTTCGGCAAACTGGCTGGCAAGTACAAGTTCCGCCTGTTCCAAGGCGCGCCGGTACAGTTTGGCGGTCAGCATAAGCTGAACCTGCTGCTGGGCCTGGCGACACTGGCATTGGGCGTGACCTTCATGCTGACCGGCAACCTCAGCGCCTTCGCGCTGATGCTGGCCCTGGCCTTCGTGCTGGGTGTGCTGATCATCATCCCGATCGGCGGCGCAGACATGCCAGTGGTCGTGTCGATGCTCAACAGCTACTCCGGCTGGGCAGCGGCAGGTATCGGTTTTTCGCTGAACAACTCGATGCTGATTATCGCGGGCTCCCTGGTGGGTTCGTCCGGTGCGATCCTCTCGTACATCATGTGCAAGGCGATGAACCGTTCGTTCTTCAACGTCCTGCTCGGTGGCTTTGGCAACACGGCAGATGCGGCCGGCCCAGCCGGTTCGAAAGAAGCCCGTCCGGTGAAATCCGGTTCGGCTGACGACGCGACCTTCCTGCTGACCAACGCCGATACCGTGATCATCGTTCCGGGCTACGGCCTGGCGGTAGCGCGGGCGCAGCATGCACTGAAGGAACTGACCGAGAAGCTGACCCACCGCGGTGTGACCGTGAAGTACGCGATCCATCCGGTTGCCGGTCGGATGCCTGGCCACATGAACGTGTTGCTGGCCGAGGCCGAAGTGCCTTATGACCAGGTGTTCGAGATGGAAGACATCAACTCCGAGTTCGGGCAGGCCGACGTGGTGCTGGTGCTCGGCGCCAACGACGTGGTCAACCCGGCCGCGAAGAACGATCCGAAATCGCCGATTGCCGGCATGCCGATTCTCGAAGCGTTCAAGGCCAAGACCATCATCGTCAACAAGCGCTCGATGGCCAGCGGCTATGCCGGACTGGATAACGAACTGTT
>NZ_CATKPT010000061.1:0-895 GCF_949768125.1 Pseudomonas sp. IT-P253
CGGTTGATCGGGTTCTTGATCAGCAGTTGGCTCTTGCCGTCGTACATGGTCACCGACCAGAAGGCATTGACGGGCGGCAGTTTGCCGGCGGGGAAGGTCAGCGTGTAGTTGTGCTTGCTGGTATCGAGCGTCTTGCCGGTGCCGTCAGTGCGGGTATAGGGGTACATCGCCTCGACGGCGTCATTGCCGTACAGGCCGCCCTTCGCGGCGCCTGCGCGCATCAGCCAATCGGCTTTGTAGAATGCCTGGTCGCCGAAAAACGCGCCGACGTTCCAGCCGTTGATATTTTTCATTCCGCTCGA
Organism: Pseudomonas sp. IT-P253; assembly: GCF_949768125.1. Lineage (NCBI taxonomy): Bacteria > Pseudomonadati > Pseudomonadota > Gammaproteobacteria > Pseudomonadales > Pseudomonadaceae > Pseudomonas > Pseudomonas sp. IT-P253. The sequence goes on from NZ_CATKPT010000061.1 coordinate 303, forward strand.
GAGAAACTTGTCGACCTGCTCGTCGCCGCCCTTCATCCCCAGCAAGACCGCGGCCTTGTGCTCGAGCGACAGGTCCTTGAATTCGAAGCTCCGGCCGGGGCCTACGCCGATGCTGGCCAGCTTCGCCCGGATCGCCTTGTCCTCCGCCGATGGCGGCACATACTGCAGCGCGGCCGACAGGTACTCGAAGAAGTTGTCCTTGATGCCCCCCGTGGTGGCCGGTACGAAATCAATCTTCGGCGCAGCGGGTGGCGCGGGTTGATGGAGGAAGGCGGACAGCGGCTGGACCTTGTAACCCGCCTGAACCTTCTCGACATTCGGCATGTCGGCTGGATTGAACAACTGGGTCCGGATCAACGTCAGTGCGAAGGGGGTCGTGGAGCTGAACACTTTATCGATGCCAGGGGGTGTCGCCCCCTTCCAGTCGGGGCCTGCAATCAGATAGCTGCCGGGCGCGCTGGCAGTTGCCCGGCTCCCGATGTAGCCGTAGTTATAGGTATTGCCGTCGATTAGCTGCACCGAGTAGTAGCGCTTTTTGGAGACGGCCGGCACGGTGATCACGAGAGGCTCTGCGCGCAGGTCGGTCCAGAGGA
>NZ_CATKPT010000062.1:0-719 GCF_949768125.1 Pseudomonas sp. IT-P253
GAACCGGCCGCTGTAATCAAAGCCGCCAAGCAATCGATGGCGGTGCACGTTAAAGCGATGCTGGACTTCCAGAAAATGGGCGTGCCGACCTTCGACTACGGCAACAACATCCGTCAGATGGCCCAGGAAGAAGGCGTGGAAAACGCCTTCGACTTCCCAGGCTTCGTCCCGGCGTACATCCGTCCGCTGTTCTGCCGTGGCATCGGCCCGTTCCGTTGGGCGGCACTGTCGGGCAACGCTGAAGACATCTACAAAACCGACGCCAAGGTCAAGGAACTGATCCCGGACGACGCCCACCTGCACAACTGGCTGGACATGGCGCGCGAGCGCATCAGCTTCCAGGGTCTGCCGGCCCGTATTTGCTGGGTGGGCCTGGGCCTGCGCGCCAAGCTGGGTCTGGCGTTCAACGAAATGGTGCGCAGCGGTGAGCTGTCGGCACCGATCGTGATCGGTCGTGACCACCTGGACTCCGGTTCGGTGGCCAGCCCGAACCGCGAAACCGAATCGATGCAGGACGGTTCCGACGCCGTGTCCGACTGGCCACTGCTCAACGCCCTGCTCAACACCGCGAGCGGCGCGACCTGGGTTTCCCTGCACCACGGCGGCGGCGTCGGCATGGGCTTCTCCCAGCATTCGGGCATGGTGATTGTCTGCGACGGGACTGACGAAGCGGCCGAGCGTATTGCTCGCGTGCTGCACAACGACCCGGCGACCGGCGT
>NZ_CATKPT010000063.1:0-684 GCF_949768125.1 Pseudomonas sp. IT-P253
TCTGACTGTTGACGCAGTACAGACTGTGGGAGATTTCGCCCCTCCTCCTTTCACCCAAGCGCCGATAAAGAATGCATCTGGCTAGACCGACGATAGGAACAAGCCTGCGCCTCTGGGTGAGCCCTTCAAGTGCTTAAAACCTTATCCCGGAGGAAATCTGATGGCAATGCCTGTCCTGGTCTCAAAACCGATTGTGGGTGTAGATGTCGCGAAGAATGAATTGGTGATTTATCAGGCTGAGCTTGATTTGCTTGAAGAGATTCCCAACACCAAAACGGCCATCAAGCAGTGGTTGAAGGCCTTGCCGGGGAACGTGGCTATCGCCATTGAGGCGACCAATATCTATCACCTGGAGTTCGCTGACTTGGCCTATGAGGCCGGCTGCACGATTTACATGGTGGGAGGTTATGAACTCAAACATTACCGCGAAGGTGTGAAGGTTCGCGCCAAAACCGATGCCCTGGATGCCAAGTTGCTTGCTCGTTACCTGAAAAACGAAGCTGAAGAGCTGCATCCGTGGACCCCGCCGTCACCGCTGTACCGCCAGCTCCTGAGCCTTTTTCGCCGCCGGGCGGCTTTGGTCCAGGCACGGGTCGGCCTGGTGCAAAGCTGGGCGAATGAACCGTTGCTGAAGACTGCTTTTGCCGCACAAGTGAAGTCCATGCAGCAGCTTGAGGCACTGAT
>NZ_CATKPT010000064.1:0-609 GCF_949768125.1 Pseudomonas sp. IT-P253
CCGCACCGGGCGGTTCGAGAGATTGAGGTTATGAGAGACGCACCAATCCCAGCCTGTCGAACCACGCAATATTCAGCACGCGATTCAGCTCCAGACGACTGTTATGCCACCAACGGCAGGTGTTTCCTGCCACCTTCTGCGCCACCTGGTTACTCGCGCCAAGTGCTCGCAACTCACGATACGTCGTCGTTCCGCGCTTCCATTGTTTAAGCTGGATAGCTCGCAATCGGTGTCGTATCCATTCATCCAGCTCACGCCAGACGGCTGGGGTTTGCGACAACCCGAAGTAAGCTTTCCAACCCAAAATGTAAGGTCGCAGGTCATTGACGATCTGCTGCAGACTACGACCACACGAGCGTCGGGTGTACCAGCGTATTCGCTGCTTGAACTGCTTCTGCGCTTTATAGGATGCAGCTCGCTTGACTTCGCCGCGGGCTGACCACAACTCATAGCCCAAAAACTTGCGACCAAACGCGCTAACCACCGCACTCTTGCTCTCGTTGACACTCAAGTGCAGCTTTTCATACAGGCGCCTGAGCAAGACCATGACCCGCTCGCCTGCCTTCCGGCTGCGAACATACACGTTCGCATCGTCGGCATAGCGCACAA
>NZ_CATKPT010000065.1:0-602 GCF_949768125.1 Pseudomonas sp. IT-P253
AAAGAAGGCCTGGCGCTGCTCAACGGTACTCAGGTGTCCACCGCTTACGCGCTGCGCGGTCTGTTCGAAGGTGAAGACCTGTTCGCCGGTGCCGTGGCGCTGGGTGCCCTGACCGTCGAAGCGGTGCTGGGCTCGCGCTCGCCGTTCGATGCGCGCATTCATGCTGCTCGCGGCCAGAAAGGCCAGATCGACGCGGCGGCCGCTTACCGCGATCTGCTGGGCGAGCGCAGTGAAGTGTCCGACTCGCACCAGAACTGCGAAAAGGTTCAGGACCCGTACTCCCTGCGCTGCCAGCCGCAAGTCATGGGCGCCTGCCTGACCCAGTTCCGCCAGGCCGCCGAAGTGCTCGCCATCGAAGCCAACGCCGTCTCGGATAACCCGTTGGTGTTCGCCGCTGAAGGCGACGTGATCTCCGGCGGTAACTTCCACGCCGAACCGGTGGCCATGGCTGCCGACAACATGGCATTGGCCATCGCTGAAATCGGTTCCCTGAGCGAGCGTCGTATCTCGCTGATGATGGACAAGCATATGTCGCAACTGCCGCCGTTCCTGGTGGCCAATGGCGGCGTGAACTCCGGTTTCATGATCGCCCAGGTCACCGC
>NZ_CATKPT010000066.1:0-242127 GCF_949768125.1 Pseudomonas sp. IT-P253
TGCATTGCAGGCCCTTTTGGTGCGTAGATCTTCTGTAGGAGCGAGCAAGCTCGCTCCTACAGGGGGGGATACAGATAACTCGCCAGTTCATCCTGCCGCTGACAGCCAACGAGCAGCCACAGCAAAATTCGGGCTTTGCGCGGGCAGAGAAACCCGGCCATCGATGCACCTTTTCGGATCAAATCAATCTCGCCGCCAACAAAACCGTAGGAGAATTGCGCAGTAGCGCCAGAGCCGGTGCGGGTCGCAATGATGACGGGGATTTTTTTGGCGATGTTTTCGATAACGGCCGCCCAGCGTGCCGAAACGTGTCCTGCACCGAAAGCCGCGATCACCAGTCCGTCGTAGCCCAGTTCGAGGATGTTTTCCAGCAACAGGGTGTCGGCAGAAAGCGACGCTTCCAGCAGGGCAATTTTCTGTGTGGTCTGTTGCGGCAAGGGTAAAAGCATCCGCGGGGTCGGTGCACGTAAATAGCGAACGGTGTTTTCCACGAGCAGGCCGGCGGGACCAAAGACCGGAGAGGAGAACGCCTGCAACGCCAGTGAATCGGTTTTACGTACGTGGCCTGCCTGATGAATCTGCCCGTTCATGACCACCTGAACACCTCGCTGCTGGCTGGTGTCGGCCAGTGCGACTCGGCAAGCATCCAGCAGATTCACCGGACCATCGGCCCCCACCTGGGCGGCCGAACGCATGGCGCCGGTCAGGACCAAGGGTTCGTTGCGGTCCCATAAATAATCAAAAAATGTGGCGGTTTCTTCGAGGGTGTCCGTGCCTTGGGTAATGACAACGCCAATAGCGCCTTGCTCAACCTGGTATCTCGCCCAGGAAAGAACACTCAGCAAGAATTCGAAATTCAGTGACGCACTGGGCAATAGCCCGAGTGTTTCAACGGTTACCCTGGCCAGGGTCGTCAGCTCCGGTACCGAGGCCAACAGGGTTTCGCCGCTGACGGTCGGAATAACCCCTTCACCGGCATGGCTGGCTTGCATGCTCACCGTGCCACCGAGAGCCGCAATAGCCAGTTTGGGCAGGTCCATGTCATACCTCGCTTGATGTTGATGAGAAGTGGCTGTACCCGCAGATACAGCCCGGTGAAAGAGAGCTTCAGTGGGTTATCAGGAACCCGATAAACGGAATGATCAGCAAGGTACTGATGGCCATGGACAGTACATTCCCGATGTAGGGATGCATATCCGCCGGTAATCGTTGGGAAATTGCATGCGCCAAGGGCGGCGCTAGAAGTGCCCCGAACAGTGCACTTGAAACGATTACCTGCCAACTGCCGCCATAGGTCAGAACCGCCGCGGGTACCACGGACACCAGTGGAACGTAGGTTGGATACCAACCGAGCATCATCCATTGTCGCCGCCAGATCACCACCCCTAAAGCTGACGTCAACGCTTGTGCACCGATCAGTTGCGGTAACAAACCTGAGCCATAAACCGGACTCATGGGGTTCAGGGTGTAAGCCAGTATTGCACCCATTAACAGGCCGAGACTGGCCAGTTCGTTGCCAAAAAACGGCGCTTCCGAAAAGTCTGCCAAAATCCGGCGCAGGCTCCAGATGACCCCATAGTCAGGGGTCTTTGCTTCGGTTGGTGCAACGGCGGTGTCGGATGGCTTCTCGGCGGCAGTGGATGGGGCGGACTTCATCAGGCCTGGCACGTGACGGCAGAGCAGGAAGGCCGCGACGCTGGCGATTGCCATGCCGCAGACATTGCCGATCACGGCCGGCAAACCCAGAGGATTGCATAGGTAATTGACCATCAGTAAACACATGGGGGTAACGAGCGCAGCGCCCATGAGTGCACCGTTGATCGTGACCTTCCAGCCACCACCAAACATCAGCACCATCGCTGCGGGCAGTGAAACAAAGGCTGCAAACGTTGGTTGCCAGCTGGTGGCCGTGACCGTCCAGCCCCACAACAAGTTACTCAGCAGCAGCCCAAGCAGCGAACTGGTGATCAACCACGGCCATAGGCCGCTGCCATATGAAATGGCAAAGCCTTGCCAGGATTTTCCGGTTCGATTTGCCCAGTAAGCCAAATACGCGCCCGCCAGCAGCCCGATAGAGGCGAACTCGTGTTTGTAGAATGCCACCTCGCTGATATCTCCCAGTACCCAGCGCAACCAGGCACTCGGGTCGGGGAGGCTTGTCACCATATGACTGTAATCTGGCCAGTGTGCAGACCAGGAAGAGCGGTTGGTCAATGAAAGCCAGGTAATCAGCAGTGTCGTGCCGATCATCAGCAAGACAATCGCAGTATCAAACGGCGTGCTGCTGGCGCGTCGGTTCAGCCGATGTTCTTCGGTTTTGGTTCCCATGAGTCATGTCCCCCCTTATCAGCGCGGGAGACGAGGATGTTGGGTATAACCAAGCATTTGATCGTAGAGATCGGCTCGACGATCGCGGTGCAGATCGTTCAAATCGTTCCAGATGGGCGCGCTACGGGAACTGGTCAGGTCTATATCGGCGAATAGAATCTCTTGCTTGTCAGCTGAAGCCACGGCGCCAATCGGCCAGCCATTGGTGCCGGCAATCAGAGAGCAGCCCAGATAACGTGCTCCTCGTTCTTCGCCGATTCGGCTGGCGGCGGCAATAAACACGTTGTTGACGTGGGCTGCCGTCATGGTCAGGTACGAAGCCATGCATTTACCGGCCTCATCGAACAGTGGCGGAGGCGTCCAGACCCAGTTATTCAAACTGCAAATGATGTCTGCACCTTGCTGACTCAGGATTCGCGGCACCTCCGGGAACCAGATATCCCAGCAGATCAACAAGCCGATGCGGCCTATTGGCGTTTCAAACACCGGGAAGCCCAGATCACCTGGTGTGAACCACAGCTTCTCCAGGTTCCACAAATGGGCTTTGCGGTACTTGCCGATAAAGCCGTCAGGCCCTACAAGCACACCGGTGTTGAATAGCCGCATGCCATCGCGCTCAGTCAACCCAGCCACGAGGTAGACCTTGTGTTCACAGGCGAAATTCATCCAGCTTTGCACGCTCGGTCCACCGGGAACCGCTTCGCAGTGATCGAAGGCATCTTGCCGGTTGTTGAAGAAATAGCCGGTATTTGAAAGCTCAGGCAGCACGATGAGGTTTGCCCCTCCGTTGACTGCCTGTAGTGCTAACTCCAGGCTGTGACGCAAATTGCCTTCGCGATTTGCTATGCCCACCTGGGGGTCGAATTGCACAACTGCTACGCGAACAGGACTTGTTGATTCGCTCATTTCGGGTGACCTCTTTTTATTTTTATTCACGCTGTTTAACTACGTGTTTATAAGAGTTGAAACGGCAGATGAACGTAAGTCAGCGGCTTCCGTTTAGGTTGTAGTCCTTATCCGAAGATGCATGAGGCGAGTCTGTTGATTTGGCTGGCCAAGGTGGCGCTGAGGTAGAGCCGATGCACGCCGTGCATGGCTCCTTGGGGGAGGGGATCAGGCTTTGAGCTGGTATTGCGGATAGTCACTCATGGAAAAACCGCCATTGAATGTCGCGGCGGTTTTGTCGCAAATATGAATGACCGCATCGACGGCACCCCGAAAACAGGGCTCTGTCCAGCCCGCATCGACGGAAAATGATTCACCAGAAAAATAAAGGCCGGACACATGCGCGAAGTCGCGGTTGTACTTCATCAAGCTCACCGCGTCGTAGTAGGTGCCGGGTCGGTATAACTTTGCACAACCCAAGGCGTTTTTATCGGTTATCCAGCGTTGGACCACGGCTTGATCAAGGCCGATGTAGGGAGAGATTTTCTGCTGGATATTGGTGGAATTCATGAGGATGCGATCCAGTTCTTTGGCGCACTTGGCCACCAGTTCCTGGTCGCTGAATGAGGCCAGTTTGGTTGCATCATCCTCCCAGGTGTAACTCAGGAGAATGCAGTCATAGCTGTAGTTGTCGTTGTAGCGATAGGTGTAGACGTCATGGATGAAACTGTCGGTGACGATGGCTTGGGGGATTGTGCTGTTCTTTGAAAGAAATGATTTTTTCAACGGCGCAAAAACCTTGCAGCTGGTTTCCCAGTGCGCGGTTTTATAGGCATTGATTGTTTCGAAAGGCAGCATTTCCTGCGTGAAGTTTTCAAGCTGGATTCGTGTTTCGATCAGCCAGGAAGGAAGGGTCATGATGACTGAGTCAAAGTCATCGAAGTGTTCCTGGGTGTGTTCGGGTTGGCTGTATTTCCAGTTGAAGTAAACGCGGATTTTCTGGTTGGTCAGTTTTTTAAGTTTCGTGACGCAAGAGTCGGTCAGGAGGCCGGTATTTCTTTCGCGGCTGTGTTCGTAGACGGATTTTCCGGTTTCGTCTGTTTTCATGAACAACAGGCATTCGTCCAATGCGGCGAGCCCGATGTAGCGGGGCCTGTCGAAACTCAACCCCGTCGAATCATAAACAGCTTCGCTGTTCAGGTAGGGGGCGGTCAGCGGATCGCCATGGGTGTCCACCCGGCCATGGATCAATTGCAGCTGGCTGCTGAATCCAAAGATGGCAGTGCGCAGTGGATAAAGGCAGCAGACGTCGTAAAAGGCTCCCCAGCTACCGTCACCGATGCCAATCGCATAGAAAATCGCAGACTCTTCGGCGGACATTCCCATGCCACCGAAGTCCCCTGGCGAGCGTTCATTCCAGGCATCCAGTGCCGGCATGCTGACCAGATCGCGGAACGAAACGGCCTCGTATTTTTCGACGATAGCGGCCCACATGGCTTCCCATTCCTGGCTGCCATACACCTCTGCAACGTGCAGGGTCATGCGATCGGCAAACGCTTTCCACTTGGCATAAACCTTTTGCAGTGCTTTGCCAGGAGGTGGCGTCAAGCCATCGACGTTCTTCCATATCAACATCTGCGGCGTCGATCCGCCGCCCATGCTGCCTTCACGAAGATAGATGCCGGTCGAGCTGACCCATTGGCTTCCGGGATTGGCAAAGTCTGAAAACGACAAGTCAAAAACCTTGGCGTAGTAGGCCATCAGCGACCTGCCTTCTGTCAGTGGCTCGTCTGCCCGATTGAAGAAGGGCATGCGCATGGCCCCCATTTCAAAGGGTGTATGACTTTGCGTGGAGTGTTGGCTTCCAGGAACGGTCAGATGCCTGCCGCCTATGCGCCGGGATTGTTCTATGAGGGTGATTTGGGTGAAGCCGCAGCGATAGAGTTCTCTGGCGGCAGTCAGTCCGGTTACGCCGGCACCTATGATGCAAATTCTATGAGTGGGGTCAGTTGCCCTGGCAATGCCGTTTTCCTGCTCGACCAGTGCTCGATAGTCAAAGCACAAGTCCGGTGGGTTGGGGAAACGAGCGGTCCATTTGCTTTTAGCCGAGCGCTTTTTTCGAGTGCTGTCCTTGGTCACGTATGAAGGGTAGTTGTAGCTTGTTCCGATAGTCATTGATGATCTTCCCTGAAGGTGTTTGCAGGGAAGATGTTGAGGTTCGAAGCGATCAGCGTATAGGCGTCAAACAGGGGGCGCGGGTACTCAGGATTCGTTTTTTTGCGTGGGAAAAGACCTGCAGGGCAGGTCTTTCATATTCGACAAAGCACCCATGCAGGCTCTCGGGTTACGCCGCCTGCTGAAACTGCTGCCGGTACTGGTTCGGTGACAGCTCGGTATGTTGGCGGAACAGCCGGGCAAAGAAGCTCGCATCGTCGTAGCCGACTTCATAGCTGATGGTCTTGATGCTCTTGCGGCTGCCGGAGAGCAAGCCCTTGGCGGTTTCGATGCGCAGGCGTTGCAGGTAATGCAAGGGTTTGTCGCCGGTGGCGGTCTGGAAGCGACGCATGAAATTGCGAATGCTCATGCCGTGTTCGCGCGCGACGTCTTCGAAGCGGAATTTGTCGGCGAAGTGTTCTTCCAGCCAGTGCTGGATCTGCAGGATGATCACGTCCTGGTGCAGCTTCTGCCCACCGAAACCGATTCTTCCCGGTGTGTAGCTGCGTTGCACTTCATACAGAATATCTCGCGCAACAGCTTGGGATACGTTGGCGCCGCAGAAGCGCTCGATCAGGTAAATGTACAGGTCACACGCCGACGTGGTGCCACCCGCGCAATACAGGTTGTCGGCGTCGGTCAGGTGCTTGTCCTGATTGAGTTGCACCTTCGGGAAGCGCTCGGCAAATGCGTTGAAGAAGCGCCAGTAGGTGGTTGCTTCCTTGCCATCGAGCAAACCGGCCTCGGCCAGCCAGAACACGCCGGTCGCTTCGCCACAGAGCACTGCGCCGCGCGCATGTTGCTGGCGCAGCCATGGCAGGACCTGTGGATAACGTTGGCAAAGGGTTTCAAAATCGTCCCAGAACGCGGGAAGGATGATGATATCGGCGTTTTCCAGGCCGCCGTCCACCGGCATCATCACATCGCTGAAGCTGTTCACCGGTTTTCCGTCGGGACTGACCAGACGGGTTTCGAACGCCGGAGTCAGGCCGTGGCCCAGTTGTTTGCCGTAACGCAGGCTGGCCAGATGAAAGAAATCCTTGGCTTGCATGAGGGTGGATGCGAAAACCCGGTCGATAGCCAGGATGCTGACGCGCCGTAAGGGCGTGGAGACTTGGTTAGACATAATTCAACTTTATTCTTATAGGGGAAAGTGGTCACCAGACGGCTGGATCGTCTTATTTTTTGTCTGATGTGTCCAGTGTCCTGTATCGGATACGAGGCTTAGTCTGAGGTGGATTCCCTCTAGCAATAACGACAGGTGCCGCATGATCCCCAGAACCTTGTTCAGTTCCGAGCACGAACTTTTTCGTGACAGCGTGCGAACGTTCCTCGAAAAAGAGGCCGTGCCGTTTCACGGGCAATGGGAAAAGCAGGGGTATATCGATCGTGAACTCTGGAACAAGGCGGGGGCGGCGGGGATGTTGTGTTCGCACCTGCCAGAAGAATATGGCGGGTTGGGGGCGGACTTTCTTTACAGTGCGGTGGTGATCGAAGAGGTGGGTCGTCTCGGCTTGACCGGTATCGGTTTTTCGCTGCATTCGGACATCGTTGCGCCTTACATCCTGCATTACGGCAGTGAGGCGCTGAAGCACAAATACCTGCCAAAACTGGTCTCTGGCGAGATGGTCACCGCGATTGCGATGACCGAACCGGGCGCCGGTTCCGACCTGCAAGGGGTGAAAACAACGGCGGTACTGGATGGCGACGAGTACGTGATCAACGGTTCGAAAACCTTCATCACCAACGGCTATCTCGCAGACCTGGTGATTGTCGTCGCCAAGACCGATCCGAAGGCCGGCGCCAAGGGCACCAGCTTGTTCCTGGTGGAAGCCGACACCCCGGGATTCGCCAAGGGCAAACGGCTGGAAAAAGTCGGCATGAAAGCTCAGGACACGTCGGAGTTGTTCTTTCAGGACGTGCGAGTGCCCAAGGAAAACCTGCTCGGCCAGGCCGGGATGGGGTTTGCCTACCTGATGCAGGAGTTGCCGCAGGAGCGTCTCACCGTCGCCATCGGCGGGGTCGCTTCGGCTGAGGCCGGGCTCCAATGGACGCTGGAATACACCCGCGAGCGCAAAGCGTTCGGCAAGGCGATCGCTGACTTCCAGAACACTCGGTTCAAGCTGGCGGAGATGGCGACCGAGATTCAGATTGGTCGAGTCTTCGTCGATCGCTGTCTGGAGTTGCATCTGCAGGGCAAGCTGGATGTGCCGACAGCGGCGATGGCCAAGTACTGGGGCACGGACCTGCAATGCAAGGTGCTCGACGAATGCGTGCAGTTGCATGGCGGTTACGGGTTTATGTGGGAGTACCCGATTGCCCGGGCATGGGCGGATGCGCGGGTGCAGCGTATCTATGCCGGAACCAATGAAATCATGAAGGAGATTATTGCGCGGTCGCTTTAATTTACGGTGACTGTAAGACCGCTTTCGCGAGCAGGCTCGCTCCCACAGGTCAAGGTGATCTTCTGTGGGAGCGAGCCTGCTCGCGAATGGATCTAAAGATCGATCACGGTGCCGGGTTCGGGTGATCCTTGTGAATCGCCTCAATGCCCTCCAGCACTTCATCCGACAGCTTCAGATCAAAACTGGCAATGTTGCTCTCCAGTTGCTCCATCGTCGTCGCGCCAATGATGTTGCTGGTGACGAACGGTTGCTGCGTCACGAATGCCAGCGCCATCTGCGCCGGGTCCAGGCCGTGTTCACGCGCCAGTGCCACATAACGGCTGCAGGCTGCTTCCGATTGTGCATTGAAATAGCGACTGAAGCGGCTGTAGAGGCTCAGGCGGCCTTTTGGTGGGCGTGCGCCACCTTCGTACTTGCCCGACAGGAAACCGAACGCCAGCGGCGAATAGGCGAGCAGGCCGCATTGTTCGCGGATCGCGATTTCCGCCAGGCCGACTTCGAAGCTGCGGTTGAGCAGGTTGTACGGGTTCTGGATCGATACCGCGCGCGGCCAGCCACGGGCTTCGGCCAGGGCGAGGAAGCGCATGGTGCCCCACGGCGTTTCATTGGACAGGCCGATGTGGCGAATCTTGCCGGCTTTCACCTGTTCGTCCAGTGCTTCGAGGGTGTCCTCCAGCGGCGTGAGGTTGGCTTCAGTTTTGTGCTTGTAGCCGAGCTGGCCGAAGAAATTGGTGCTGCGCTCTGGCCAGTGCAATTGATACAAGTCGATGTAATCGGTTTGCAGGCGCTTGAGGCTGGCATCCACCGCTTCGGTGATGTGCTGGCGGTTATGCCGCAGGTTTTTGTCGCGGATGTAGTCGATGGTATTGCCGGGGCCGGCGATCTTGCTGGCCAGGATCCAGTCGGCGCGATCACCGCGACTTTTAAAGTAATTGCCAATGTAGCGCTCGGTGGTGGCGTAGGTTTCTGCCTTGGGCGGCACCGGGTACATTTCGGCGGTGTCGATAAAATTGATCCCGGCGCTTTTGGCCCGTTCAATCTGGGCGAAGGCTTCAGCTTCGCTGTTTTGCTCGCCCCAGGTCATGGTTCCGAGGCAGATGGCACTCACATTCAGATTGGTTCGGCCTAGCTGGCGATAGTCCATCGGATGCTCCTTGGGCAAAACAATCATAAAAGCAGGTTGAATTATTTTTCGCAATCTGCATAATTGCGCACCTCTTTCTGCAGTGGAAGTGATGCGCCGCCGCCGAAGAATCTTGCCGTTGAACGGACGCGCCGACCCGAGCCCCCGAAAGCGTCTGTATCCGGCTGCCTTTGACTTGTCAAAGTACGCACTATTCAGTAAGATCCGCCGTCTAATTTACAGGGCGGCCCCTGAGGCTATAAAGAATGAAAACTTTTACTGCTAAACCGGAAACAGTACAGCGCGACTGGTTTGTCGTCGACGCTGCAGGTCAGACCCTGGGTCGTCTGGCCACCGAAATCGCGAGCCGTCTGCGTGGCAAGCATAAAGCTGAGTACACTCCTCACGTTGACACCGGCGATTACATCGTCGTTATCAATGCCGAGCAGATTCGTGTAACCGGTGCTAAAACCACCGACAAAATCTACTACTCCCACTCCGGTTTCCCGGGCGGCATCAAGTCGATCAACTTCGAAAAGCTGATCGCTAAAGCCCCTGAGCGCGTGATCGAGACCGCGGTCAAAGGCATGCTGCCTAAGAACCCGCTGGGTCGCGACATGTATCGTAAGCTGAAAGTCTATGCGGGCGCTGTACACCCTCATACTGCTCAGCAGCCCCAAGAACTGAAGTTTTAACGGAATAGTTCATTATGTCGGCGACTCAAAATTACGGCACTGGCCGTCGCAAGACCGCAACCGCACGCGTTTTCCTGCGTCCGGGTACTGGTAACATCTCCATCAACAACCGTTCGCTGGATAATTTCTTCGGCCGCGAAACTGCCCGCATGGTAGTTCGTCAGCCGCTGGAATTGACTGAGACTGTCGAGAAGTTCGACATCTACGTCACCGTGATCGGCGGTGGTGTAAGTGGTCAAGCTGGCGCAATCCGCCACGGTATCACTCGCGCACTGATGCAGTACGACGAAACCCTGCGTGGCGCTCTGCGCAAAGCTGGCTTCGTTACTCGCGATGCTCGTGAAGTTGAACGTAAGAAAGTTGGTCTGCGTAAAGCGCGTAAGCGTCCGCAGTACTCGAAGCGTTAATTCGCTTTCGCGTTCAAAAAGAACGCCCAGTTTCCTCGCGGAGCTGGGCGTTTTTTTATGGGCGCAATTTATCAAAGAATTGCGCTGTGACAACTTGCCACAGCCGTAGAGCCCCTATACTGCAAGGCTTGGCAGTGGAGCCCTTCGGTAATTACCTTGTCAGAATTGGGGCTTTTCATTACCATTCGGCAAAATTTTTATAAGTTCAGATTTTTACTTAGTAGATGCCTGATTTAACAGGCCACAAAGCTGATGGGAGAGGACTGAATGAGCAATGACGGCGTGAATGCAGGCCGGCGTCGCTTCTTGGTAGCAGCCACATCCGTGGTGGGTGCTGCAGGAGCGGTGGGGGCTGCGGTCCCGTTCGTGGGGTCATGGTTTCCCAGTGCCAAGGCGAAAGCCGCAGGTGCACCGGTGAAAGTGAATGTCAGCAAAATCGAGCCAGGTCAGCAAATGATTGCTGAGTGGCGCGGCCAGCCGGTGTTCATTGTCCGCCGTACCGCGGAAATCCTGGGGAATCTGAAAAAGATCGAGGGCCAGTTGTCTGACCCTACCTCCAAGAACTCGACACAACCGACCTATGTCGACCCGGAAACGCGTTCGATCAAGCCAGAAGTTCTGCTGCTGATCGGTATCTGCACGCACCTGGGTTGCTCGCCGACTTTCCGCCCTGAAGTGGCACCCGCGGATCTGGGCAAAGACTGGGTGGGTGGTTATTTCTGCCCTTGCCACGGTTCCCACTACGATCTGGCTGGCCGTGTCTACAAGTCGCAACCTGCGCCTTTGAACCTGCCAGTTCCCCCGCATTCCTATGAGACCAATGACATTATTGTCATTGGCGTCGATACGGAGAAAGCGTGATGAGCAAGTTCATGGATTGGGTTGATGCGCGCTTTCCCGCGACCAAAATGTGGGAAGACCATCTCAGCAAGTACTACGCCCCGAAGAACTTCAACTTCTTCTATTTCTTTGGCTCCCTGGCGCTGCTCGTGCTGGTCAATCAGATCGTTACCGGTGTCTGGCTGACCATGAGCTACACCCCTTCGGCGGAAGAAGCGTTTGCTTCCGTCGAATACATCATGCGCGATGTCGAGTACGGCTCGATCCTGCGTCTGCTGCACTCCACCGGCGCTTCGGCGTTCTTCATCGTGGTTTACCTGCATATGTTCCGTGGTCTGCTTTACGGTTCGTACCAGAAGCCTCGTGAGCTGGTGTGGGTGTTCGGCATGCTGATTTACCTGGCGCTGATGGCTGAAGCCTTCATGGGGTATCTGCTGCCGTGGGGCCAGATGTCCTACTGGGGCGCCCAGGTGATCATCTCGCTGTTCGGTGCGATTCCGGTGATCGGTAACGACCTGACTCAGTGGATTCGTGGTGATTACCTGATTTCCGGGATTACCCTGAACCGCTTCTTCGCCCTGCACGTCGTGGCCTTGCCGATCGTGATCCTTGGCCTGGTGGTGCTGCACGTTCTGGCGTTGCACGAAGTCGGCTCGAACAACCCGGACGGCGTGGACATCAAGAAACACAAAGACGAAAACGGCGTACCGCTGGACGGCATTGCCTTCCACCCGTACTACACCGTGAAAGATATCGTCGGCGTGGTGGTGTTCCTGTTCATCTTCTGCTCGATCGTGTTCTTCTTCCCGGAAATGGGCGGCTACTTCCTCGAAAAGCCGAACTTTGAAGTGGCGAACGCCTTCAAGACCCCGGAGCACATTGCCCCGGTCTGGTACTTCACACCGTTCTACGCGATTCTGCGGGCGGTTCCGGACAAGCTTCTGGGCGTTGTTGCCATGGGCGCCTCGATTGCCTTGCTGTTCGTTCTGCCCTGGCTTGATCGCAGTCCGGTCAAGTCCATGCGCTACAAAGGTTGGCTAAGCAGGATCTGGCTCTGGGTGTTCTGCATCTCGTTCGTGATTCTTGGCTGGTTGGGCGTTATGGCGCCTACCCCTGAGCGTACGTTGCTGTCGCAGGTTTGTACCTTCCTGTACTTCGCGTACTTCATCC
Organism: Pseudomonas sp. IT-P253; assembly: GCF_949768125.1. Classification (NCBI taxonomy): domain Bacteria; kingdom Pseudomonadati; phylum Pseudomonadota; class Gammaproteobacteria; order Pseudomonadales; family Pseudomonadaceae; genus Pseudomonas; species Pseudomonas sp. IT-P253. Next base: position 12,068 of record NZ_CATKPT010000066.1, read on the forward strand.
TGATGCCGTTCTATACCAGGCTCGAGAAGACCAAACCGGTTCCGGAAAGGGTGACTGGCTGATGAAAAAGCTATTTGCTGTATTGATTCTTGCTGCTTTGCCCGTGCTGTCCTTCGCGGCTGAACACGGTGGTCCTGAGCTGGAAAAGGTCGACATCGACGTTTCCGACAAGGCTGCACTGCAGGATGGCGCGCGTACATTCGCCAACTACTGCATGGGCTGCCACAGCGCCAAGTTCCAGCGTTATGAGCGGGTTGCCGATGATTTGGCCATCCCTCATGACCTGATGCTCTCGAAGCTGGTGTTCACCGGCGCCAAAATCGGCGACCACATGAGCATTGGCATGCAGCCGGCTGACGCCAAGACGTGGTTTGGTGCGGCACCGCCGGACCTGACTCTGGTCGCTCGCGTTCGTGGCACTGACTGGCTCTATGGCTACCTGCGTTCGTTCTATGAAGACCCGGCGCGCCCTTGGGGTGTGAACAACAAAGTCTTCCCGAACGTCGGGATGCCGAACGTTCTGGTCGGCCTGCAGGGTCGTCAGGTGGTAGGCTGTAAGCAAGTTCAAATCGTCGACGAAGGCAAGAAGCAATTCGATCCGCTGACGGGTACGCCTCTGACTCATGAAGCGTGCGACCAGCTGACCGTGTTGCCGAAAACCGGCGCTCTGACTCAAGAGCAGTTCGACGAGAAGGTCAAGAATCTGGTGACCTTCCTGGCCTATTCGGCCAACCCGGTGAAGCTGCAGCATCAGCGCATCGGTACCTATGTGTTGCTGTACCTGGCGTTCTTCTTCGTATTCGCTTATTTGCTCAAGCGTGAATACTGGAAAGACGTCCATTGATAAAGCTGTAAGTAATTGCTGTTGATCGCGCGCGCCCAAGGGCGTCTCTGAAGGTGTAACAAGCCTGGTGTTCCAGGCGTTACGGGAGGCGCTCTCTGGGCGCGCGCGTTTTTCCGCTTCCGATAATTTCAACAAGCGAGGAGGACCGCCATGGGCGTGACCAATCGGTTGGCCTGTTACTCCGACCCCGCCGACCACTATTCCCACCGAGTACGCATCGTACTTGCAGAGAAGGGTGTCAGCGCCGAGATCATTTACGTGGAAGCTGGTCGCCAGCCGCCTAAACTGATTGAAGTGAACCCTTACGGCAGCTTGCCCACCCTGGTCGATCGTGACCTGGCGTTGTGGGAGTCGACCGTGGTGATGGAATATCTGGATGAGCGTTACCCGCACCCGCCTTTACTGCCGGTTTATCCAGTGGCGCGTGCCAACAGTCGTCTGCTGATACATCGTATTCAGCGTGACTGGTGTGGTCTGGTGGATCTGATCCTGGATTCGCGGACCAAAGAGGCAGCCCGTGTCGTGGCTCGTAAAGAGCTGCGCGAAAGCCTGACAGGCGTGTCGCCGTTGTTTGCCGACAAGCCGTTTTTCCTCAGTGAGGAACAAAGTCTGGTGGACTGCTGCCTATTGCCAATACTCTGGCGATTGCCGATTCTGGGCATAGAACTGCCGCGGCCTGCCAAGCCGCTGCTTGATTACATGGAGCGCTCGTTTGCGCGTGAGGCTTTCCAGGCGAGTCTGTCTGGTGTCGAACGCGATATGCGCTAAGGCTTAAGGAGCCGCTATGAACTCCAGTCGACCTTATCTGGTCCGCGCGCTCTATGAGTGGATTGTGGACAACGATTGCACCCCGCACATGCTGGTCAATTCCGAGTATCCGTCGGTGCAGGTGCCTCAGGGTTTTGCCAGTGATGGACAGATTGTCCTGAACGTATCACCGGCAGCCGTGCGTCATTTGCACATGGACAATGAAGCGGTCAGCTTCGAAGGGCGCTTCGGTGGCGTGCCGCACACCCTGTACGTGCCTATCGCATCGATCCTGGGCATCTACGCCCGGGAGAACGGTCAGGGCATGGTGTTCGATCTGGAATCGCCTATGGAAGACGAAGAAGAGATCGAGCCGGATGATGATCTTCCGCCACCCGACAGTGAGCCGCCGCGTCCCAGCGGTCGACCCAGTTTGAAAGTGGTGAAGTAATAAAAAAGGCGATCCGAAAGGATCGCCTTTTTTATTACTGTAGGAGCCAGGCTTGCCGGCGAAGGCGATGCCACTGACGCCTTCGCCGGCAAGCCTGGCTCCTACAAGGATGGGTGTCAGTCGATGTATTCGAACAGCTTCACGATCTTCTGCACCCCGGAAACGCCTTGCACCAGGTTAGTGGCTTGAGCGGCTTCCTGTTTGGTCAGCAGGCCCAGCAGGTAGACGATGCCGTTCTCGGTAACAACCTTGATGCGCGAGCCCGGGATGTTCGGGTCGGTGAGCATCTGCGTCTTGATCTTGGAGGTCAGCCAGGTGTCGTTCTGGCGGGCAAGGAAACTGGAAGGTGGCAGAACCTGCAGTTCGTTGTGCACCGTCTTCACGCGCTGAACGGCGGCAGCAGCCTGTTCGGCCTTGGCCTTGAGGTCCTCGCGCGGGGTTTGGCCGGCGAGCAGCACGACGCCGTTGAAGCTGGTGACGACGATGTGGGAGTCGTTGTCCAGGGCCGGATCAGCCTTGGCGATATTCACACCGACCTTGGTGTCGATCAGGGAGTCATCGATTTTGCTGCCTAAGGTGCGCGTGCCGCGGTCATCTTCAATCGGTGCTTCACGGCTGGCATTAACCACCGAGGTGCAACCGCTGATGCCGAGGCACAGTGTCAAGGCCAGTAGGCCTAGGCGATTAGGGGTCATTCTTCACTCCCGAACAGTTGGCTGTCGATCAAGTCACAAAGGCAATGGATCGCCAGCAGGTGGACTTCTTGAATACGTGCAGTGACGTTGGCCGGTACGCGAATCTCGACGTCCTCGGGCAATAGCAGTGATGCCATGCCGCCGCCATCGCGTCCCGTCAATGCTACGACAACCATTTCGCGATCATGTGCGGCCTGGATCGCCTGAATTATGTTTGCCGAGTTGCCGCTGGTGGAAATTGCCAGCAATACATCACCTGGCTGGCCAAGGGCGCGGATCTGTTTGGAGAAAATTTCGTTGTAGCTGTAGTCGTTGGCGATTGAGGTGATCGTGGAGCTGTCGGTCGTCAGCGCGATGGCTGGCAGGCTCGGGCGTTCACGTTCGAAGCGGTTTAGCAGCTCGGACGAAAAATGCTGGGCATCACCGGCGGAACCGCCGTTGCCGCACGAGAGCATTTTGCCTTCGTTGAGCAGGGCGTTGACCATGACCTGGCTGGCTTGCTCGATGTGCGGTGCAAGTACTTCCATCGCCTGTTGCTTGGTGTCGATACTGGCCTGAAAAAGCTGGCGAATTCGGGATTGCATGTCCATCTGTGTGACCTTAATTAGCGCGGCTACTCGGCACAAGAATGTGCAGCCCGCAAAGCAAAGAGCAAAAGTGTTGGGTGAGAGTGTCCGGTTCGTGACGCACGCGATCAACTGTCGAAGGCATTCTGCAACCAGTTCAGCTGGTCGAGGTTGCTGTCGATGGCAATCACGTCGAAACGGCAAGGGGAATTGGCCCAGCGCGACTCGCGTTGAAGAAAATACTGCGCGGCAAATATCAGTTTCTGCTGTTTGCGCCCATCGATGCTATCGAGCGCGCCACCCCATTGAGTGTTTTTTCTGTAGCGAACTTCAACGAATACTACTGTATCGCCATCAAGCATGACCAGATCAAGCTCGCCGCGTTTACACAACCAGTTCTGCGCCAGCAGGCGCAGTCCCTGTTGTTGAAGATGCTCGAGCGCATGGCGCTCGGCATCCTTGCCGCTTTGCTGGCGTGACCTGTCGGGCATTAGCGCGGGGTGTCCGGCAGACGTTGAACCTGACCGTTGACGAACTGCGCCCAGGGCAGTTGACGTACGACGCGCTGGTTTTGAGTCATGCCCAGGCTGCCCGACTGACCTTCGATGCGGCTGTCCGGCAGGGCCTTGAGTTGACCCAGGCGCGGTGCCAGGCGATAGGCGTCGACGCCCATTGCATACAGGCGGCCCAGGCTGCCAGCGGCTTGCGGCCATTGTGCGGTGACTTGTTTGCGCAGCGGGTCATTGGCGTCCAGCAACCATGGGGTTTCGCAGAAACGAATGCCGTTCATGTCGTTGTATTGGTTTACGTCGCCGCTGGCGCTGAATACGTGGGACGTGGCGTAAACCGGCACGTCACCTGCGTACTGGAAGTTCAGGGTCGGTTTGATCTGCTGAGCCTGTTGCGGGGTTGCAGCCAGGAAGATGAACTCGATGTCCTGGCGGCGCGAAGGCTGGGCAGCTATCTGCGAGCCGACGGTGCTTTGCAGGCTCTTGGCGCGGCCTTCGCTCTGACGCAGCTGGAACATGTCAGCAATCTGCTGGGCCAGTTGAACCGGCTGATCGACACGTTCGGTCGCGACAATGCTGCCGCCGTTGGCTTGCCAGTCCTGGCTGAACGCCCTGAGTACACGGTCGCCCCATTCGCCTTTCGGCACCATGATAGCGGCGCGGTGCAGACCGTCGGCGCGAGCGCGGCGGGCTACTTCGCGGGCTTCGTCTTCGGCAGCGAGACCGAACTGGAACAGCTGGGGCGGACCTTGTTCGCCTTCGCTGTAGTTCAGTGCCAGGGTGGTGATCGGCAGTTGCGGACGAGTGCTGAGCTGTTTGACCAGCGGTTTCTCCAGCGGACCGATGACCAGTTGTACGCCGTCAGCCTGCGCCTTGCGGTAGAACTCATCCATGGAGGTCAGGTGAGAGCTGTCATAGAACTCGATGGCAGGTGGTTTCTGCCCGGCTTGTTGTGCCTGGTAGTGAGCGGCCATGAAGCCTTCGCGCAATGCTTTGCCGACCGAGGCCAGGGGGCCGTCTTGCGGCAGGAGCAGGGCGATCTTGCCCAGGGACTGGCCGGCCAGTTCCTTGAGCGTGGTCAGTGGCAGCGGCAATTGAATAGCGGCCGGGTGCTTGGGGTTCTGGGCGCGCCATTTATCGATCGCGGCTTGCTGCTGTTCCGGAGAACCGGCGGATTTCACTGCCAGCGCCAGGCCCATCCAGCCGCCGAGGTCGTCGGTAGTGGTCGGCTGCAATTGGTCGGTGGGCAGCGAAGCGATCAGGGTCCAGATTGCTTCGTGGTTCTTGCGGGCCGCTTCGCCGCTGAGCATCGGGGCGATTAAAATGCGTTCCCGTGCAGCTGCCAGGGTCTGGCCATCGGCTTCGAGCGCGCGGGCATGCACGGTGCCGGTACGAACCTGTTGCTCGACAGGCAGTTCGCTCAGGCGTTGCAGGCTCGGGTGGCTCAACGCAGTCAGCGCCGCTTTCGGTTGATTGCGGGTCATGGCCAGTTCGGCCGCCAGGGTGCTGGCAAAAACCTGCGGGCCAGGTTTGAGCTGTTCGATGGGCACTAGTTGCAGGATTTGCGCGGACTGGCCGGCATTACCCTGGTGATAGGCCAGATCTGCTGCGCTCAGGCGCAACAGCGAGGCTTTTTCCGGATCCTTGCTTTGGGCGGCCTGGTCGAGCAGTTGCTCGATACTGGCATCCGGGGTCCGTGGAAGTTCGCCAAGGCTGGAGGAGGGTGAGCTGGCGCAAGCCGCCAGCAAGGCAGCGAGGCAGAGGGCAGTAAACAGCCGCAGGCAAGCGATCATGTAAATGTTCCTGATACTCGATCAAATTAGCGTGGAATTGTACCCAAGCACTGGCCGGGGCGCGATGTTACTGGCGTGAATCGATCAATTTAGCTCGTGCAAATGTTGCAGTACTGCACAAAAGGCTGAAAAGACGAGGGTAGCTTGCGCATATCGAAAGCGTCGCTACGCGCTACAATGGCCGCTTTTACCGATCATGAGGTGTGCGCTTTGACTGCTCCAGGTGCTTTGAATTCCGCTGCTGGCTCGCTTTATGTGGTGGCGACGCCCATCGGCAACCTGGACGACATCAGTGCGCGCGCGCTGAAAATCCTGCGTGACGTCGCCCTGATTGCTGCCGAAGACACCCGTCACTCTCAGCGGCTGATGCAACATTTCGGTATTCCCACGCCGCTGGCGGCGTGCCATGAACACAATGAGCGGGATGAAGGTAGCCGTTTTATTACCCGTCTGCTCGCCGGTGACGATGTGGCGTTGATCTCTGACGCCGGCACGCCGTTGATTTCCGATCCGGGCTATCACCTGGTGCGGCAGGCCCGGGCTGCCGGAATCAATGTCGTGCCTGTGCCGGGTGCTTGTGCGCTGATCGCGGCATTGTCGGCGGCGGGTTTGCCATCCGACCGTTTCATCTTTGAAGGCTTCTTGCCGGCCAAGGCGGTCGGGCGGCGAGCTCGTCTCGAGTTGGTAAAGGAAGAGCCGCGCACGCTGATTTTCTACGAAGCCCCGCATCGGATCCTTGAATGTCTGCAAGACATGGAGCTGGTATTTGGTCCCGAACGTCAGGCATTGCTGGCGCGTGAACTGACCAAGACTTTCGAAACCCTTAAAGGCTTGCCGCTGGCCGAACTGCGTGAGTTCGTCGAGTCGGACAGCAATCAACAGCGTGGCGAGTGCGTGGTGTTGGTCGCGGGCTGGTCGGCCCCCGAGACTGAAGATGCCGTCAGTGGTGAAGCCATGCGCATCCTCAATCTGTTGCTCGAAGAGATGCCGCTCAAGCGTGCCGCAGCATTGGCGGCACAAATTACCGGCGAGCGTAAGAATGTTCTCTACCAGGTCGCGCTGGATAAACAAAAAGGCGAGTAAAACCCGACGCGCAGGCAGGTCTAAAGGCGTTTAGCGCTTGTTCTTCGGCCAATCTGCCGTTAACCTTCGCGGCGGAGAGTCGATCGGACAGTCGCTGCCCTCTATGAAAATTAGGGGGGGGAGGAAAGTCCGGGCTCCATAGGGCGAAGTGCCAGGTAATGCCTGGGAGGCGTGAGCCTACGGAAAGTGCCACAGAAAATAACCGCCTAAGCGCTTCGGCGCCGGTAAGGGTGAAAAGGTGCGGTAAGAGCGCACCGCACGTCTGGCAACAGTTCGTGGCTAGGTAAACCCCACTTGGAGCAAGACCAAATAGGGTCCCAAGGCGTGGCCCGCGCTGGGACCGGGTAGGTTGCTAAAGATGTCCAGTGATGGCCATCGTAGACGAATGACTGTTCAAGACAGAACCCGGCTTACAGATCGACTCTCCACCTTTTTTCTCTCCCTGTTTGAAGCATTGAACAGGGTGCTGGCAGTCGTAATTTCCCTCGTTCCAGAATCATCAGCTGAAGCACTTTCGTAATACCAAAAAAATCTTACTCTTAACAAACTACTTTAACTTTCGAATGCAGCCCTCAGAGCTGATTCAAGTTATTGAGCTGATTGGCGCGTCAGATTTTCGTTGCCCCTCCTTATATGCTCCTAAATCTCAGTTCTGTAAGGGTTTTCCTTTAATCCGCGCCTTGACGGTGCGGTGGCCGCATTCCTATAGTGTGCGCAAGTGGCGGAAAGTGGCATGAAGTGGGTTTTTTGAGCTCAAAACGCTAATATTTGGAGAAACGCTGACGTGTTTCGCGGAGCTAACGCTATCAGTCTCGATGCAAAGGGCCGTCTCGCCATGCCGAGCCGGTACCGTGACGAGCTCGTTTCGCGTAGTTCCGGTCAGCTTATCGTCACAATTGATGCCGTTGATCCGTGTTTGTGTGTTTACCCCCTCGATGAGTGGGAAATTATTGAAACCAAACTGCGCGCACTGCCTTCGCTTCGCGAAGAGAACCGCCGCCTGCAACGTTTGCTGATTGGTAATGCCGTCGACCTCGAGCTCGATGGCAGTGGTCGTTTTCTGGTTCCGCCGCGTCTTCGTGAATATGCCAAGTTGGATAAGCGCGCGATGTTGGTAGGCCAACTGAACAAGTTCCAATTGTGGGACGAGGATGCCTGGGATGCGGTTTCTGCCGCTGACCTGGCTGCTATTCAACAACCGGGCGCCATGCCTGATGAACTGCGTGATTTGATCCTGTGACTATTGATAGCGGCTTTAACCACATCACCGTACTGCTTGACGAAGCCGTGGAGGCTCTCGCCGTACGTCCTGATGGCTGCTATCTGGACGGCACGTTCGGACGCGGCGGGCACAGCCGGTTGATCCTCAGCCAGCTCGGGCCCGATGGTCGGTTGCTCGGGTTCGACAAAGACCCTCAAGCGATTGCCACCGGGCAAGCGCTAGCGGCCGAAGACGGCCGCTTTGTCGTTGTGCAGCGCAGCTTTGCCGAGCTCGGTTCGGAAGTTGCCGAGCGCGGTCTGGACGGCAAGGTCAGCGGCATTTTGCTCGACCTTGGCGTGTCGTCGCCACAGCTCGATGACCCTGAGCGCGGTTTCAGTTTCCTCAATGATGGTCCGCTGGACATGCGCATGGACCCGTCCCGCGGGATCAGCGCCGCCGAATTCGTCAACACCGCGCCGGTGGAAGAAATCGCTCGCGTGTTCAAGCAATACGGCGAAGAGCGTTTTTCCGGTCGCATGGCCCGTGCCGTGGCCGAGCGTCGCGACATCAAGCCGTTCGAGCGTACCGCCGACCTGGCTGAAGTCTTGAAAGTCGCCAACCCGGCATGGGAAAAGGGCAAGAACCCGGCGACCCGTGCCTTCCAGGGCTTGCGTATTCACGTCAACAACGAACTGGGCGATCTGGAAGCCGGCCTCGAAGCCGCGCTGGAATGCCTGGAAGTGGGCGGCCGCCTGGTGGTCATCAGCTTCCACTCGCTCGAAGACCGCATCGTCAAATTGTTCATGCGCAAGCTGGTTAAAGGCGAAGCCGACAACCTGCCGCGCAACCTGCCGGTACGTCACGTCGCTTTCGAACCGATCATCAAAATCCATGGCAAAGCGCAGTCCGCCTCCGAGGCCGAACTCAAAGCCAACCCACGTTCCCGTAGCGCTGTCATGCGTGTCGCGGAGAAGCTGCGGTGAGCAAGCTTTTCGCCAAGCCACTTCCCGGCGGAAGCTTTTTCATGCTGCTGCTGTTTGTTGGCGTGCTGGTGTCGGCCATCGGCGTGTCCTACAGCGCCCACTGGAACCGACAACTACTGAACTCGCTTTACAACGAGCTGAGCGTGCGCGACAAGGCGCAGGCGGAGTGGGGACGGTTGATTCTCGAGCAGAGCACCTGGACTGCCCATAGCCGAATCGAAGTATTGGCAACCGAGCAACTGAAGATGCGCATTCCTGGCGCAGCTGAAGTGCGGATGGTGGCTCCATGATGAAACTCGAAGGCGCACTTTACCCATGGCGGTTCCGTGTGGTGCTGGGCTTGCTCGGGATCATGGTCGCGGCGATTTCCTGGCGCATCATCGATCTGCAAGTGGTTGACCGTGCCTTCCTGAAAGGCCAGGGCGACGCGCGCAGCGTTCGACATATTCCGATTCCGGCTCACCGTGGTCTGATCACCGACCGTAACGGCGAGCCTTTGGCCGTCAGCACCCCGGTGACCACGCTGTGGGCCAACGCCAAGGAAATGCAGCTGGCCAAAGAAAAATGGCCTGCTCTGGCGGCGGCACTGGGCCAAGACCCTAAAGCCCTGGCCGAACGCCTCGAAGCTCAGGCCAACAAAGAATTTATCTATCTGGTGCGCGGGCTCACGCCTGAGCAAGGCCAGTCCGTGCTCGACCTGAAAGTCCCGGGCGTCTACGGCATCGAAGAATTCCGGCGCTTCTACCCCGCCGGTGAAGTGACTGCGCACATGGTCGGCTTTACCGACATCGACGACCATGGTCGTGAAGGTGTGGAGCTGGCCTACGATGAATGGCTGGCTGGGGTCGCCGGCAAGCGTCAGGTCATCAAGGACCGGCGCGGCAGGCTTATCAAAGATGTCCAGGTCACCAAAAACGCCAAGGCCGGAAAGCCCTTGGCGTTGTCCATTGACCTGCGCCTGCAATACCTGGCCAACCGCGAGCTGCGCAACGCGATCATCGAAAACGGCGCCAAGGCTGGCAGCCTGGTGATCATGGACGTGAAGACCGGCGAAATCCTCGCCATGGTCAACCAGCCGACCTATAACCCGAACAACCGTCGCAACCTGCAACCGGCGATGATGCGCAACCGCGCGATGATCGACGTGTTCGAGCCGGGTTCGACCATGAAAGCGATCTCCATGAGTGCCGCGATTGAAACCGGGCGCTGGAAGCCGAGCGATACCGTCGAGGTGTACCCGGGCAGCTTGCAGATTGGTAAGTACACCATCAAGGACGTATCGAAGACTGAAGGTCCGGTACTCGACCTGACCGGCATTCTGATCAACTCCAGTAACGTCGGTATGAGTAAGGTTGCGTTCGACATCGGCGGCGAAACGATTTTCCGTCTGGCGCAGAAAGTCGGTCTCGGCCAGGATACCGGCCTCGGCTTCCCGGGCGAGCGGGTCGGCAACCTGCCGAACTATCGCGAGTGGCGCAAGGCTGAAACGGCCACGCTGTCCTACGGCTACGGTATTTCGGTGACCGCGATCCAGTTGGTCCACGCCTTCTCGGCCCTGGCCAACAACGGTCGCCTCGCGCCGCTGACCCTGATCAAAACCGACAAGGCGCCGCAAACCACGCAAGTGATGCCGGAAGCCGTCGCGAAAACCATGCAAGGCATGCTGACCCAAGTGATCGAAGCCCCGCGCGGTGTATTCCGTGCGCAGGTGCCGGCGTATCACGTGGCAGGCAAATCGGGTACTGCGCGCAAGACGTCGGTGGGCTCCAAAGGCTACGCCGAAAACTCGTATCGCTCGCTGTTCGCCGGTTTCGGGCCGATGAGCGACCCGCGTTACGCAATCGTGGTGGTGATCGACGAGCCAACCAAGGCCGGTTACTTCGGTGGTCTGGTTTCGGCGCCGGTGTTCAGCAAAGTGATGTCCGGGACCTTGCGCCTGATGAACATCACCCCGGATAACCTGCCGCCTACTCAAACAGCCAACGCAACCCCCGTCGTTCCGCTGAAAGCCAATGGAGGGCGCGGCTGATGTCTCTGAGTCTGAACAAGATTTTCGCCCATGCCGGCCGTGATCTGTTGATCCGCGAACTGGCGCTGGACAGTCGCAATGTGCGAGCTGGCGATCTGTTTCTCGCCGTCCCTGGCGGCAAGTTCGACGGCCGCGCGCACATCGCTGACGCCTTGCAACGCGGCGCGGCTGCCGTGGCGTATGAAGTCGAGGGTGCCACCGTGCTGCCCATTACCGATGTGCCATTGATTCCGGTCAAAGGCCTGGCAGCGCAGCTGTCGGACATTGCCGGACGTTTTTACGGTGACCCCAGTCGTCACCTGAACCTGGTCGGCGTGACCGGCACCAACGGCAAAACCAGTGTGACCCAATTGGTTGCCCAGGCCCTTGACCTGCTCGGCCAACATTGTGGCATCGTCGGTACGCTGGGCACCGGTTTCTACGGCGCGCTGGAAAGTGGCTTGCACACCACGCCGAATGCGATTGCCGTGCAAGCGACCCTTGCCGACCTGAAAAAGGCCGGCGCCAAAGCCGTGGCCATGGAAGTCTCTTCCCATGGCCTGGATCAGGGCCGAGTGACCGCGCTGGCGTTCAATGTCGCGGTGATGACCAACCTGTCCCGCGATCATCTGGATTACCACGGCACCATGCAGGCCTACGCCGATACCAAGGCCAAGCTGTTTGACTGGAGCGAGTTGAAGTGCCGGGTGGTTAACCTCGACGACGATTTTGGCCGGCAGCTGGCCGCCGAAAAACTCGAATCGCGACTGATCACCTACAGCTTGCTCGACAGCAGCGCCTACCTGTATTGCCGTGAGGCGCAGTTCGACGACGAGGGGGTACGCGCCACATTGGTCACCCCGCAAGGCGAGCACCATTTGCGCAGCACCTTGCTCGGTCGCTTCAACTTGAGCAACGTGCTGGCAGCCGTCGGTGCTTTGCTCGGTCTGGACTACGCCTTGGACGAAATACTCAACGTCCTGCCGAAACTCGAAGGCCCGGCCGGTCGGATGCAGCGTCTTGGCGGCGGTACTCAACCGCTGGTGGTGGTTGATTACGCCCACACCCCGGATGCGTTGGAAAAAGTGCTGACGGCCCTGCGTCCCCACGCCAAAGGTCGTTTGCTGTGCCTGTTCGGTTGCGGCGGCGATCGCGATCGCGGCAAGCGTCCGCTGATGGCTGAAGTGGTCGAGCGTCTGGCCGATGGCGTGCTGGTCACCGACGACAACCCGCGCACTGAAGACCCTGCAGTGATTTTTGATGACATCCGTGCCGGTTTCACGGCGGTGGATAAAGTGACCTTCGTCGCTGGCCGCGGCCAGGCGATAGCGCAGTTGATCGCCAGCGCGTCGGCCGATGACGTGATTGTCCTGGCCGGCAAAGGTCACGAGGACTATCAGGAAATCAACGGTGAACGTCACGCTTTCTCCGATCTGGTCGAAGCCGATCACGCCTTGACTGCGTGGGAGGTGGCCCATGCTTAAACATTTGAAACTGAGCGAGCTGACCGGCGCATTGAAGGGACAGTTGATCGGGGCCGATGCCACGTTCGATGGTGTCAGCATCGACAGCCGCGCGATCAAGCCTGGCCAACTCTTTATTGCGCTGACCGGTCCGCGTTTCGATGGCCATGACTATTTGAATGACGTGGCTGACAAAGGCGCCGTGGCTGCCCTGGTCGAGCACGAGGTGGCCGACAGCGCGCTGCCGCAATTGCAGGTCAAAGACACCCGCCAGGCATTGGGCCAATTGGGCGCAATCAACCGTGCCGCTTTCACCCAACCGGTCGCGGTGATCACCGGTTCCAGCGGCAAGACCACGGTCAAGGAAATGCTCGCGAGCATCCTGCGCACCCGTGGTCCGGTGTTGGCGACCCGTGGCAACCTGAACAACGACCTCGGTGTTCCGTTGACCCTGCTCGAACTCGCGCCGGAACACACCGCCGCCGTCATCGAGCTCGGTGCTTCGCGGCTAGGCGAAATTGCCTACACCGTCGGCATGACCAAGCCGCACGTGGCCATCCTCAACAACGCCGGGACCGCCCATGTCGGCGAGTTCGGCGGGCCGGAAAAAATCGTTGAAGCCAAAGGCGAGATTATTGAAGGGCTGGATGCCGATGGCGTCGCCGTTCTCAATCTGGACGACAAGGCATTCGAGATCTGGAAGACCCGCGCTGCCGGTCGCAAAATCCTGACCTTCGCCCTGAGCAACGTCAGCGCCGATTTCTACGCCAGCGATCTGGACCGCGACGCTCGCGGTTGCCCGGCCTTCAACCTGCACAGTCCTGACGGTGTGGAGCGCGTTCAACTGAACCTGCTCGGCACCCATAACGTCGCCAATGCCATGGCCGCCGCCGCTGCCGCTCATGCCTTGGGCGTGTCGCTGTTCGGCATCGCCACCGGCCTCGGCGCGGTACAACCTGTGAAGGGCCGTACTGTCGCGCAACTGGCCACTAATGGCATGCGCGTGATTGATGACACTTACAACGCGAACCCCACCTCGATGTGCGCCGCCGTTGATATACTCGCCGGTTTTTCCGGTCGCACCGTTTTGGTGCTCGGGGATATCGGCGAGTTGGGCGATTGGGCGGAGCAGGGTCACCGCGACGTGGGCGAATACGCCCGTGGCAAGGTTTCCGCGCTTTACGCAGTCGGGCCAATGATGGCTCACGCCGTCAACGCTTTCGGCGAACAGGCCTATCACTTCAGCACTCAGGCTGAACTGATCAAGGCACTCGGCGCCGAGCAAGACACAAACACCACCATTTTGATCAAGGGTTCGCGTAGCGCCGCGATGGAAAACATCGTCGCCGCTTTGTGCGGGACCAGCCTGGAGAAACATTAATGCTGCTGCTGCTAGCGGAGTATCTGCAACAGTTCTACAAAGGCTTCGCGGTCTTTCAGTACCTGACCCTGCGCGGGATTCTCGGTGTGCTGACCGCGCTGGTTTTGTCGCTGTGCTATGGCCCGTGGATGATCCGCACTTTGCAGAACCGTCAGATCGGTCAATCCGTTCGCAACGACGGTCCACAATCGCACCTCTCCAAGTCAGGCACCCCGACCATGGGCGGCGCGCTGATTTTGTCGTCCATCGGTGTCAGCACCTTGCTCTGGGCTGACCTGGCGAACCGTTACGTGTGGGTCGTGTTGCTGGTGACCCTGCTGTTCGGCGCCATTGGCTGGGTCGACGACTATCGCAAAGTGATCGAGAAGAATTCCCGTGGCTTGCCAAGCCGCTGGAAGTACTTCTGGCAGTCAGTGTTTGGCCTGGGCGCGGCGATCTTCCTTTATATGACCGCAGCGACGCCGGTGGAAACCACCCTGATCCTGCCGATGCTCAAGGACTACAGCATTCCGCTGGGCGCCGGCTTCATCGTCCTGACTTATTTCGTGATCGTCGGCTCCAGCAACGCAGTCAACCTGACCGACGGCCTCGATGGTCTGGCGATCATGCCGACCGTGATGGTAGGCGGCGGGCTGGGCATTTTCTGCTACCTGTCGGGTAACGTGAAGTTTGCTGAATACCTGCTGATTCCTTATGTGCCGGGCGCGGGCGAGCTGATTGTGTTCTGCGGCGCGTTGATCGGTGCCGGCCTCGGATTCCTCTGGTTCAATACTTATCCGGCACAGGTTTTCATGGGCGATGTCGGCGCATTGGCGCTGGGCGCCGCCTTGGGCACCATCGCGGTGATCGTCCGTCAGGAAATCGTCCTGTTCATCATGGGCGGTGTGTTCGTGATGGAAACCCTCTCCGTGGTCATTCAGGTCGCCTCTTTTAAACTGACCGGTCGCCGTGTATTCCGCATGGCGCCGATTCACCACCACTTTGAACTCAAGGGCTGGCCCGAGCCGCGCGTGATCGTCCGTTTCTGGATCATCACCGTGATTCTCGTGCTGATTGGCCTTGCCACCCTGAAGCTGAGGTAGAACGAGTGTCTCTGATCGCTTCTGACCACTTCCGCATCGTTGTCGGCCTCGGCAAGAGCGGCATGTCCCTGGTTCGCTTCCTGGCGAACCGGGGCACGTCGTTCGCTGTCGCCGATACGCGGGAAAATCCACCGGAACTGGCCACGCTCAAGCGTGACTATCCGCACGTGGAGGTGCGTTGTGGCGAACTGGACGTTGAGTTCTTGTGCCGCGCCGATGAACTCTACGTCAGCCCTGGTCTGGCGCTGGCAACGCCGGCCCTGCAGGCTGCCGCCGCCCGTGGCGTGAAATTGTCCGGCGACATCGAACTGTTCGCGCGTAACGCAAAAGCGCCGATTGTCGCCATCAGCGGCTCCAACGCAAAAAGCACCGTCACCACCCTGGTCGGCGAGATGGCGGCAGCCGCCGGCAAGCGTGTCGCCGTCGGCGGCAACCTCGGCACACCGGCGCTGGACCTGCTCAGCGATGACGTCGAGCTGTACGTGATGGAGCTGTCGAGCTTCCAGCTGGAAACCACCGACAACCTCGGCGCTGAAGTGGCGACGGTGCTCAACGTCAGCGAAGACCACATGGACCGCTACAGCGGCCTGCCGGCCTATCATCTGGCCAAGCACCGGATCTTCCGTGGCGCGAAGCAGTTTGTGGTCAACCGTCAGGATGCCCTGAGCCGTCCGTTGATGGGTGAAGGTCAGCCCTGCTGGACCTTCGGTTTGAGCAAACCCGATTTCAAGGCGTTCGGTATCCGCGAAGAAGACGGCGAGAAATACCTGGCCTTCGAGTTCCAGAACCTGATGCCGGTGCGCGAGTTGAAAATTCGCGGCGCCCACAACCAGTCCAACGCATTGGCAGCATTGGCCCTGGGCCACGCGGTCGGCCTGCCGTTCGACGCCATGCTCTCGAGCCTGCGTACGTTTGCCGGGCTTGAGCATCGCTGCCAGTGGGTTCGCGATCTGAATGGCGTGAGCTACTACAACGATTCCAAAGCCACCAACGTAGGCGCCGCGCTGGCGGCTATCGAAGGGTTGGGCGCGGACATCGAGGGCAAACTCGTACTGATCGCCGGTGGCGACGGCAAGGGGGCCGAGTTCAAGGACCTGCGTGACCCGGTGGCGGCCAACTGCCGCGCCGTGGTGCTGATGGGCCGTGACTCCGATTTGATCGGCCAGGCCATTGGCGATGCCGTGCCATTGGTTCGCGTCAGCTCGCTGGACGAAGCAGTCGCGCAATGCCGCGCCCTTGCCGAACCGGGCGATGCGGTGCTGCTGTCGCCGGCCTGCGCCAGTTTCGACATGTTCAAGAATTACGAAGACCGTGGTCACCAGTTCATCCGCGCTGTGGAGGATCTGGCATGAGCCTGAGAAATATCATCAAGCCGTATCCGTCGCCGATCATTACCGGGCGCGGCATCGACCTCGATTTTCCGATGCTCGCCGGCTGCCTGGCCCTGCTCGGTCTGGGTCTGGTCATGATTGCATCGGCCTCCACCGAAGTGGCGGCGGTGCAGTCGGGCAGTGCGCTGTATTACATGATTCGCCACCTTATTTACATCGTGCTCGGCCTCGGTGCCTGCATCGTCACCATGATGATCCCGATTGCCACCTGGCAACGCCTGGGCTGGCTGATGCTGCTGGGTGCATTCGGTTTGCTGGTGATGGTGATCGTCCCGGGGATCGGCCGTGAAGTGAACGGTTCGATGCGCTGGATCGGTTTCAGCTTCTTCAACGTTCAGCCTTCCGAGATCGCCAAGGTGTTCGTGGTGATCTACCTCGCCGGCTATCTGGTGCGGCGCCAGAAAGAAGTGCGTGAAAGCTGGATGGGCTTCTTCAAGCCTTTCATCGTTCTGCTGCCAATGGCAGGTCTGTTGCTGATGGAGCCGGACTTCGGTGCCACCGTCGTGATGATGGGGGCTGCTGCGGCGATGCTGTTCCTCGGCGGGGTCGGGCTGTTCCGGTTTTCCTTGATGGTTGTCCTGGCGGTTGCGGCGGTGGTGTTGTTGATTCAAGTGCAGCCGTATCGAATGGCGCGCCTGACCAACTTTGCCGATCCGTGGGCCGACCAGTTCGGTGCCGGCTATCAGTTGTCCCAGGCATTGATCGCCTTTGGTCGCGGTGAATGGCTGGGCGTTGGCCTGGGCAACAGCGTGCAGAAGCAGTTCTACCTGCCGGAAGCCCACACCGACTTCGTGTTTTCGGTCCTGGCCGAAGAACTGGGTGCCGTAGGTTCTTTGTGCACCGTAGCGCTGTTCGTCTTTGTCTGTATTCGTGGCATGTACATCGGTTTTTGGGCCGAGAAGGCCAAGCAATTCTTCGCCGCCTACATCGCATACGGCTTGTCGTTCCTGTGGATTGGTCAGTTCCTGATCAACATCGGAGTGAACGTGGGTCTGCTGCCAACCAAAGGTCTGACGCTGCCGTTCCTCAGTTATGGCGGTAGTTCGTTGGTGATTTGCTGCGCCTGCCTCGGTTTGTTGCTACGCATCGAGTGGGAGAGTCGAACCCACCTCGGCAGTGAAGAAATGGAGTTCCATGAGAGCGACTTCGACGAGGAGCCGAACCATGGGCGCTAACGTTTTGATCATGGCGGGCGGTACCGGGGGCCACGTGTTCCCCGCGTTGGCTTGCGCTCGCGAATTTCAGGCCCGCGGTTATACCGTGCACTGGCTCGGGACACCGCGTGGCATCGAAAACGACCTGGTGCCGATGGCCGGCATCGAGCTGCACCGGATCAACGCCAGCGGACTGCGCGGCAAGGGCAAATTGTCCCTGCTCAAGGCACCGTTCATGTTGCTCAAGTCCATCTGGCAGGCGCGCGCGATCATTCGCCAGCTGCGGCCGGTGTGTGTGGTCGGTTTCGGTGGTTTTGTGACCGGTCCTGGCGGCGTCGCGGCCAAACTGGTCGGCGTGCCGGTGATCGTTCACGAGCAGAACGCCATAGCCGGTACCGCCAATCGGTTGCTGGTGCCGTTGGCCGCCCGAGTCTGTGAAGCGTTCCCCGACACCTTTACCCTGTCGGACAGCCGTCGGACCACCGGTAACCCGGTGCGCACCGAGCTGTTCCTCGATACACCGCGACCTGCCCTGGCCGGTCGCAAGGCGCGTTTACTGATTCTGGGCGGAAGCCTGGGCGCAGAACCGTTGAACAAATTGCTGCCTGAAGCCCTGTCGCAAGTCGCCTCCGACCTGCGCCCGGAAGTGTTTCATCAGGCCGGCAAAAACCACGATGAAGTGACTGCAGAGCGCTATCGCGCGGCTGGCGTCGAGGCGCAAGTGCAGCCTTTCATCAAAGACATGGCCCAAGCCTATGGCTGGGCCGACCTGGTGGTATGCCGCGCAGGCGCGCTGACCATCAGTGAACTGGCTGCCGCCGGTCTGCCCTCGATGCTGGTGCCTTTGCCCCATGCGATCGACGATCACCAGACCCGCAATGCCGATTATTTGGCCCGTGAAGGCGCTGCCTTCGTGATGCCGCAAAGAACGACTGGCGCAGCGGATCTTGCCGCGCGCCTGACCGAGGTCCTGATGCAACCACAACGACTCACCGACATGGCCTCCGCGGCCCGCCGCCTGGCCAAACCCGATGCCACCCGTAACGTGGTCGATACCTGCCTGGAGGTGGCCCATGGTTGAGAATCAGAAAGCCATGCCGCAACCGGAAATGCGCCGCATCCGTCGCATCCACTTCGTCGGTATCGGCGGCGTGGGCATGTGCGGGATTGCCGAAGTGTTGTTGAACCTGGGCTATAAAGTGTCCGGTTCCGACCTGAAAGCCTCGCCAGTGACCGAACGCCTGGAATCGTTTGGCGCGAAGATTTTCATCGGTCACCGTGCCGAGAACGCTGCCGCCGCGGACGTGCTGGTGGTGTCGAGTGCGGTGAACACTTCCAACCCGGAAGTCGCCACCGCGCTGGAGCGCCGGATTCCGGTGGTGCCGCGTGCTGAAATGCTGGCTGAGCTGATGCGTTACCGTCACGGCATCGCCGTCGCTGGTACCCACGGCAAAACCACCACCACCAGCCTGATCGCCTCGGTGTTCGCGGCCGGTGGCCTGGACCCGACGTTCGTCATCGGTGGCCGCCTGAATGCGGCGGGCACCAATGCCCAGCTCGGCACCAGTCGCTACCTGATCGCCGAAGCCGACGAAAGCGATGCCAGCTTCCTGCACTTGCAGCCGCTGGTGGCCGTCGTCACCAACATCGACGCCGACCACATGGCGACCTACGACGGTGACTTCAACAAACTGAAAAAAACCTTCGTCGAGTTCCTCCACAACCTGCCTTTCTATGGGCTGGCGGTAGTGTGCCTGGACGATCCGGTGGTGCGTGAAATCCTGCCGCTGGTGAAACGTCCGACGGTCACTTATGGCTTCGGCGATGACTGTGACGTGCGCGCCATCAATGTGCGCCAGCAAGGCATGCAGACCTTCTTTACCGTGCTGCGTCCTGATTGTGAGCCGCTGGATGTCTCGGTGAACATGCCGGGTAACCACAACGTGTTGAACGCACTGGCCACCATTTGCATCGCCTCCGACGAAGGCGTCAGTGATGAAGCCATCGTCCAGGGCCTGTCCGGGTTCCAGGGTGTCGGTCGACGTTTCCAGGTCTACGGCGAATTGCCGGTAGAGGGTGGCAACGTGATGCTGGTCGACGATTACGGTCACCACCCGACCGAAGTCGCCGCCGTGATCAAAGCCGTACGCGGTGGCTGGCCGGAGCGCCGTCTGGTGATGGTGTATCAGCCGCACCGTTACAGCCGCACCCGTGACCTGTACGACGATTTCGTCAATGTACTGGCCGACGCCAACGTGCTGCTGTTGATGGAAGTGTATCCGGCCGGTGAAGAGCCGATTCCGGGCGCTGACAGTCGCAAACTGTGCAATAGCATCCGCCAGCGCGGTCAGCTCGATCCGATCTACATCGATCGTGGTGTCGACCTCGCGCCGGTGGTCAAGCCGCTGCTGCGTGCCGGCGACATCCTGCTGTGCCAGGGCGCTGGTGATATCGGTGGTCTCGCACCAAAACTGTTGAAGAGTCCGTTGTTCGCTGGCGCCGTTGCTGCGCCAACTGTGGGGAAGTTGAAATGACTGCTGCTTACGCCAACCTCGTCTCCACCCTCGCGCCGAAAGACTTCGGCCGCGTCGCCGTGCTGTTCGGCGGCAAGAGTGCCGAGCGTGAGGTTTCCCTGAAGTCGGGTAACGCAGTTCTCCAGGCGCTGCAAAGCGCTGGTGTGGACGCGTTCGGTCTCGACGTGGGCGATGACCTTCTGCAGCGTCTGTTGAACGAAAAGATCGACCGCGCCTTCATCATTCTCCACGGTCGTGGCGGTGAAGACGGCAGCATGCAGGGCCTGCTCGAATGCCTGGGAATTCCCTACACCGGCAGCGGCATTCTTGCCTCGGCGCTGGCGATGGACAAGCTGCGGACCAAACAGGTCTGGCACAGCCTGGGTATCCCGACGCCACGTCACGCTGCTTTGAGCAGCGAGGCCGATTGTATTTCGGCGGCCACGGAACTGGGCTTCCCTTTGATCGTCAAACCGGCGCATGAAGGTTCAAGTATCGGGATGGCCAAAGTGACTTCCGCGTCTGAATTGATTGACGCCTGGAAAGCGGCCAGTACCTACGATTCGCAAGTGTTGGTCGAGCAATGGATTCAAGGTCCGGAGTTCACCATCGCCACCCTGCGTGACCAGGTGTTGCCACCAATTGCCCTGGGCACGACGCACAGCTTCTACGACTACGACGCCAAGTATGTGGCCTCCGATACCCAGTACCGGATCCCGTGTGGCCTGGACAGCGACAAAGAAAAGGAACTCATGGACCTGACGGCGAAAGCCTGTGAGGCGCTGGGTATCGCCGGTTGGGGCAGGGCAGACGTGATGCAGGACGCCGACGGGCAGTTCTGGTTCCTGGAAGTCAACACCGCACCGGGCATGACCGATCACAGTCTGGTGCCGATGGCGGCCCGTGCTGCCGGTCTGGATTTCCAGCAACTGGTTCTGGCGATTTTGGCCGCCAGCATTGCCGGCAACAACGAGCCGCGAGGTTAAGACCATGCAAGGCGCTCAGCTAAGACATCAGGCACCCCCAGCACCCGGCCGCAAGCCGGTACCTCGGGGAGCCAGCCGAATGGTGGCCAAAGAGCCGATGTCTGTGCGCCTGCCGAAAGCCAATTTTGGCTTTCTGAAAAGCTTGTTCTGGCCCGTATTGCTGGTGGCGCTGGGGTTTGGCACTTATGAAGGCGCGCAGCGTTTGTTGCCGTACGCCGACCGGCCGATCACCAAGATCAACGTGCAGGGTGATTTGAGTTACATCAGCCAGCAAGCGGTGCAGCAGCGGATCGCCCCGTACGTGGCGTCGAGCTTCTTCACCATCGACCTGGCGAGCATGCGCACCGAGCTGGAACAGATGCCATGGATTGCCCACGCCGAAGTGCGCAGGGTGTGGCCGGATCAAGTAGTGATCCGCCTGGAAGAACAACTGCCGGTGGCCCGTTGGGGCGACGAATCGCTGTTGAACAACCAGGGCCAGGCGTTCACCCCGCGAGAGCTGGCGAACTACGAACACTTGCCGCAGCTGTTCGGCCCACAGCGGGCTCAGCAGCAAGTGATGCAGCAATACCAGGTGTTGAGCCAGATGCTCAGGCCGTTGGGCTTCTCGATTGCACGCCTGGAGTTGCGTGAACGAGGCAGCTGGTTCCTGACCACCGGTGCCGGCAGTGCGGGCCCGGGGATCGAACTGCTGCTGGGTCGCGGCAACCTGGTGGAAAAGATGCGCCGTTTCATTGCCATCTACGACAAGACGCTTAAAGAACAGATTACGAACATTGCGCGCATCGATCTGCGCTACGCCAACGGCCTCGCCGTTGGCTGGCGGGAACCTGTAGCGCCCACGACAGCCCAACCCGCTGTCGCGAAGAATTAAGAAGAGGCAGGACCCATGGCAAACGTGCAAAGCGGCAAAATGATCGTCGGTCTCGATATCGGCACCTCCAAAGTGGTGGCGCTGGTAGGTGAGGTGTCGGACGACGGCACGCTGGAAATCGTCGGGATCGGTACGCATCCGTCCCGTGGCCTGAAGAAAGGCGTGGTGGTGAACATTGAGTCCACCGTGCAGTCGATCCAGCGCGCGATCGAAGAAGCACAGCTGATGGCCGGCTGCCGGATCCACTCGGCGTTCGTTGGCGTGGCGGGCAATCACATCCGCAGTCTGAACTCCCACGGCATCGTGGCGATTCGTGATCGCGAAGTCAGTACAGCTGACCTTGAGCGCGTACTGGATGCCGCCCAGGCCGTGGCGATCCCGGCTGACCAGCGCGTGCTGCACACCCTGCCGCAGGATTACGTGATCGATAACCAGGAAGGCGTTCGTGAACCACTGGGCATGTCCGGCGTACGTCTGGAAGCCAAGGTCCACGTGGTCACCTGCGCCGTCAACGCCGCACAGAACATTGAAAAATGCGTGCGCCGTTGCGGTCTGGAAATCGACGACATCATCCTCGAGCAACTGGCTTCCGCGTACTCGGTGCTGACCGACGACGAGAAAGAGCTGGGCGTGTGCCTGGTTGATATCGGCGGCGGCACCACCGACATCGCGATCTTCACTGAAGGCGCGATTCGCCACACCGCGGTGATCCCGATTGCGGGCGATCAGGTGACCAACGACATCGCCATGGCGTTGCGCACGCCGACCCAGTACGCCGAAGAAATCAAGATTCGCTACGCCTGTGCCCTGGCCAAACTGGCCGGTGCCGGCGAAACCATCAAAGTCCCGAGCGTTGGCGATCGTCCACCGCGCGAGCTGTCCCGTCAGGCCCTGGCCGAAGTGGTCGAGCCGCGTTACGACGAACTGTTCACGCTGATCCAGGCCGAGCTGCGTCGCAGTGGCTACGAAGACCTGATCCCGGCCGGCATCGTGCTCACCGGTGGTACGTCGAAGATGGAAGGCGCCACCGAACTGGCCGAGGAAATCTTCCACATGCCGGTTCGCCTGGGCGTGCCGCATGGCGTCAAGGGCCTGGACGACGTGGTCCGCAACCCGATTTATTCCACGGGTGTCGGCTTGTTGATGTATGGCCTGCAGAAGCAGTCCGACGGGGTTTCGTTCTCGGGCATCAGCAGTCGCGACAGCTACAGCAACGACGAACCGAAAGCCGCCTTGCTCGATCGCATCAAGAGCTGGGTACAAGGCAACTTCTAAAGATTTATCGCAGCACCGTTGTAGAGACAGGCAGTAGGCGAAAAAACTAGAGAATCAAAGGAGAGGGAAAATGTTCGAACTCGTAGACAACATCCCCGCAAGCCCGGTTATTAAAGTTATCGGTGTTGGCGGAGGCGGCGGCAACGCTGTCAACCACATGGTCAAGAGCAACATTGAAGGCGTTGAATTCATCTGCGCCAACACTGATGCCCAGGCGCTGAAAAGCATTGGCGCGCGGACCATCCTGCAACTGGGCACCGGCGTGACCAAAGGTCTGGGCGCTGGCGCCAACCCTGAAGTAGGTCGTCAGGCTGCTCTCGAAGATCGTGAGCGCATTGCCGAAGTCCTGCAGGGCACCAATATGGTGTTCATCACCACCGGCATGGGCGGTGGTACCGGTACCGGTGCTGCGCCAATCATTGCTGAAGTGGCCAAGGAAATGGGGATCCTCACCGTTGCGGTGGTGACTCGTCCGTTCCCGTTCGAAGGCCGCAAGCGTATGCAGATCGCTGACGAGGGTATCCGTCTGCTGTCTGAAAGCGTCGACTCGTTGATCACCATTCCCAACGAGAAGCTGCTGACCATCCTCGGTAAGGACGCCAGCCTGCTGTCGGCTTTCGCCAAGGCCGACGATGTATTGGCCGGTGCCGTTCGCGGTATCTCCGACATCATCAAGCGTCCGGGCATGATCAACGTCGACTTTGCCGACGTGCGTACCGTGATGAGCGAAATGGGCATGGCGATGATGGGCACTGGCTGCGCCAGCGGTCCGAACCGTGCACGTGAGGCTACCGAAGCGGCCATTCGCAACCCGCTGCTGGAAGACGTGAACCTGCAAGGTGCACGCGGCATCCTGGTGAACATCACCGCCGGTCCTGACCTGTCCCTGGGTGAGTACTCCGACGTGGGTAGCATCATCGAAGCCTTCGCTTCCGAGCACGCCATGGTCAAGGTCGGTACCGTTATCGATCCGGACATGCGCGACGAACTGCACGTGACTGTGGTTGCCACCGGTCTGGGCGCGAAAATCGAGAAGCCTATGAAGGTTATCGACAACACCGTTCACACCTCCATGGCCTCCCAGCCGCAGCAATCGGCACCTTCTCGCCAGGAAGCACCAGCGGTTAACTACCGTGACCTGGACCGTCCGACCGTCATGCGCAACCAGGCTCAGGCCGGTGCTGCGACTGCCGCGAAGATGAATCCACAGGATGACCTGGATTACCTGGATATCCCGGCTTTCCTGCGTCGTCAGGCCGATTAATGGAATGTATCAGGGCTATGAAGGTGATTGGTGTTCAGCAAAGGTCTGGTCTGCTATCATCGCCAGCCTTTGTTGATACCAGTTCGCAATTTGCGCTGAAGCGGCCCAAGCCATGATTAAACAACGCACACTGAAAAATATTATCCGTGCCACAGGTGTAGGCCTGCATTCCGGGGAGAAGGTATACCTGACCCTCAAGCCTGCACCTATCGACACCGGCATTGTGTTTTGTCGTGCCGACCTCGACCCTGTGGTGCAAATTCCTGCCCGCGCGGAAAACGTTGGTGAAACCACGATGTCGACCACATTGGTCAGTGGTGACACCAAAGTGGATACGGTGGAGCACTTGCTCTCGGCCATGGCTGGCCTGGGCATCGATAACGCCTACGTCGAGCTCTCCGCGTCCGAAGTTCCGATCATGGATGGTAGCGCTGGACCGTTCGTATTCCTGATTCAATCGGCCGGCCTGGAAGAACAGGACGCCGCCAAGAAGTTCATCCGGATCCTGCGGGAAGTGACAGTGGAAGACGGCGACAAGCGCGCCACTTTCGTCCCTTTCGAAGGCTTCAAAGTGAGCTTCGAGATCGATTTCGATCACCCGGTTTTCCGTGACCGCATACAAAGTGCAAGCGTGGATTTTTCCAGTACTTCGTTCGTAAAAGAAGTCAGCCGCGCCCGTACCTTTGGTTTCATGAGTGATATCGAGTACCTGCGCAAGCACAACCTCGCACTCGGCGGCAGCGTTGAAAACGCTATTGTGGTCGACGCGGATGGTGTACTGAACGAAGACGGCCTTCGCTATGAAGACGAATTCGTGAAGCACAAGATCCTCGACGCAATTGGTGACCTCTACCTGCTGGGCAATAGCCTGATTGGTGAGTTCAAGGGCTTCAAGTCCGGGCATGCATTGAACAACCAGCTGCTGCGCAAGTTGATTGAGCAGACAGATGCTTGGGAAGTCGTGACTTTCGAAGACGCCAGCACTGCACCGATCTCTTACATGCGCCCTGTTGCGGCCGTGTAAGCAAAAAACCTCTCTAGTTTTTAAGGGCTGCCTTTGGGTGGCCTTTTTTTATGTCCCGGTTTTGGTGGCTCACTGGCCCCTTCGCGAGCAGGCTCGCTCCTACAGTAAACCGAGTCCACCTGTGGGAGCGAGCCTGCTCGCGAAGGGGCCATAGAGGGCACCACCACTTTTCAATCAGTGGCAATCACCCGATTGCGCCCGCTTTCCTTCGCCAGATACAGCGCCTTGTCCGCTGCAAACAGCAACTGCTCGAGGCTGGTATCGGTGCTCGTGGTCCAGGTGCTGATACCAATACTGACAGTAATCGGCGATTCAATGCCTGCCACGAACGGCAATTGTTCCACCGCAACGCGGATGTGTTCTGCAATCTGCTGCGCACCCGCGCTGTCCGTTTCCGCCAGGATCACCGAAAATTCCTCACCCCCGTAACGGGCGACCAGATCCGCCGGTCGCCGCACGTTCTCGGAGATCACCTGGGCCAAGGCGCGCAAGGCATCGTCACCGGCCTGATGGCCATGCTGATCGTTAAAGGCCTTGAAATGGTCGGCATCGATCATCAGCAGCGACAGTGGTTTGCCGGAGCGTTGGGCGCGAAACCATTCATGGCGCAGGGTTTGGTCCAGCGTCCGGCGATTGGCTACACCGGTCAAGGCATCAGTGGCCGCCAACTGCTCCAATTCCTGTTCGGCGTTGTAGCGCAGACTCAGCTCCCGACAGAGCAACAGGCTCAGCCATAGCAGACCCATGCACAACACGCCGGTGGCACCGCTGATCACGATCGCCGTGCGCTCCCAGGTGGCGAGCACTTCATCGCTGGACAGGGCGACAATCACCGTCAGGGGCAGGTTGCCGACCCTGGAAAAGGTGTATAGGCGTTGCTTATGGTCAACGCTCGATAGGCTGCTGAAGCTGCCGTTGCCCTCACGCAGGACACGCATGACGTTGGGGCTGTTGACGAATTTTTTGCCGATTGCGTCGTTTTCCAGGAATGGCTTTCTCGCGAGCAAAATACCGTCGTCATTGATGATGTTCAGCGTGCTGCCAGTGCCAATGTTCAGGCTGTTGAACAACTGGTCGAAATAACTCAGGCGCATGGAGGCCACCGCCACTCCCAGAAACTCACCGGTGGGCGAGGAGATGCGCCGGCTGAAACTGATCTGCCATTCGTTGCTGTCTTCGCAGTCGCACTGGGGCTTGAACGGTCGACTGATGAACATACCTGTGTCGCGATTGGAGGCATGAGCGAGGAAGTCGTCTCGATCAGCGAAATTGCCTGGTTTGGGCTCTATCGACGACGAGTCAGCCAGCACCTCGCCGTGCTTGCCCAGCAACAGAACGTCGCCCTTGAAGCGTGCGGTGGTGGAGCGGTCGAACAGCACCAAATGGCGGATTTGCGGTGAAACCTGTTTCAGATCATCTCGTTGCGCGGCAGCAATCAGGCCTTGCAGGGTCAAGTCGTAAAGTTCAACGGTGCGCAGGACATCGGCATCGATCAGCTGGGCGATGGTGGTTGCGCTGCGCGTGGCTTCCTGTTCGGCGTTGGCGTGTTCGCGGATCAATAGGAAAGCCACGATGCCGAGAATGGCGATGACGGTCAGCGAACTGCCAAGGATCACCATAACCTCAGGTCGCCCGGTTCTGGCTGAAACGTAGCGGGGACGGCTTGCGGTCATGGGACTGATGCCTTCCTAAGGCTCGGAGGGGCCTTTTGCAGGTTGAAGCTTAGAAGACATTGAACGGGTAGTCGACGAATGCTCGCATAACGAAAAAAAGCCGCTGATAGCAGCGGCTTTGAAGACAATGGTACAAGGGGAAGAGCCCCTGGACCGTGTCGAGAAAACGGAGTGGTCGTCAGATCAGCTGTCTTTTTCAGTTGGACATCTTTAAGACCTTCTGGCTTGGCAAGTGCTGTTTGGTTCGGGCAAAGATAAGAGGGTTTGGAGAAGGGAAAAAGAGCGGATCCATGAAAGGACTGTTGCGGCTAGAGCAACAGTAAGTCGCATAACGCCGCACCTGTAGCAGCTGGCGAAGCCTGCGTTCGGCTGCGTAGCAGTCGTGAAATCAGGCGATGCGGTCTATCAGATAAATCGGGTGTGCAGGGTTTGCGACTGCTGCGCAGCCGAACGCAGGCTTCGCCAGCTGCTACGGGATCGGGTGCAGTTCTGGTGTCGAGTAAGGCGTCAGACGGGCAGATGAATCCCGAACGTATTCATCCCGTGATCACTGCGCACAAACACGTCCCCGCCATGCATCAGCGCAATCGCCTTGACGATCGCCAACCCCAGGCCGTGGTTATTGCCGCTGTTGCTGCGCGATGCATCAACCCGATAAAAACGCTCGAACAGGCGCGACAGATGTTCGCTGGCTATCGGTAAACCCGGGTTCGCGACACCAATGCTGACCTGATGCGCCTCAACCTCAATTCGTACCTCAATCACCTGACCTGGCT
Source organism: Pseudomonas sp. IT-P253 (assembly GCF_949768125.1). Classification (NCBI taxonomy): domain Bacteria; kingdom Pseudomonadati; phylum Pseudomonadota; class Gammaproteobacteria; order Pseudomonadales; family Pseudomonadaceae; genus Pseudomonas; species Pseudomonas sp. IT-P253. The sequence goes on from NZ_CATKPT010000066.1 coordinate 39,804, forward strand.
CGGTGTGCTGCACCGCGTTGCTGAGCAGATTGATCAACGCGCGGCGCAGATGAGCGATTTCGATCCGCACCTGCGCATCACCGCTGACCTGCACCTGAACCTGGGCGTCTTCAAGAATGAAATCCAGATACTCCAGCGTCGTTGCCACTTCATCCGCCAGCGAGGTGGACGTCAGTTTGGTGGCCTTGCTGCCCTGGTCGGCGCTGGCGAGGAACAGCATGTCGTTGATGATTGAACGCAGTCGCTCAAGCTCCTCAAGGTTCGATTGCAGTACTTCGAAATAATGTTCCGCCGAGCGCCCGCGAGTCAGCGCGACTTGGGTCTGGCCAATCAGATTGGTCAGTGGCGAACGCAGTTCGTGGGCGACGTCCGCGTTGAACGATTCAAGACGCGAATAAGCCTGTTCGACCCGCTCCAGCGTGGAGTTGAACGAGTTGACGAACTGATTGAGTTCCGGCGGCAGTGAAGACAACCGCAAGCGTCCGGAGCGCAATGGAGGGGCCAGTCGCTGGGCTTCCTGGGACAGTTTGATCAGCGGCTTGAGGCCAATCCGCGCCACCCAATACCCCAGGGCCGAGGCCAGCAGTACGCCGATGATCGCCAGGCTGATCAGGGCAATCAGTAAGTGGTGTTGAGTCTGCAAAAACGTCTCGGTGTCGATGCCGATCATGAATCGCAGCGGTGGTCGCTGGTCCTTGGCCGGGAACTGGCTGACCAGCACCTTCAAGGGGTAAGGGTGATCCGGCAGCTTCAGGTCACGCATGCCCAGCGGCCCTTGCGCAAAGGTGCGAATCTGCGGCGTCAGGTTACCGTACTCGTAGTTGGGATCGCCGCTGATGATCCAGAAACTGATGCGCCGGTCTTCTTCGCCGAGCAACTTGAGCTTGTTGTTGATCTTCACCCAATGCTCGGGTGTGCCAAAACGGCCGACGGTGGATTCGAGCACGCTGTAGCGCGCATCCAGCTCCGCCTCGGGCAGCAAACCCAAGCCTTTATCGACCTGTTGATACAGCGCCCAGCCGATCAACAGGAACACCAGCAGCGCCACCAGCGTGAACATTCCACTGAGACGCAGGGCAATGGAATTACTGGACACAGCGGCTCTCCAGCACATAACCCATGCCACGAATCGTGTGCAGCAGTTTTTCGTCGAACGGCCCGTCGAGCTTGGCGCGCAGGCGTTTTATCGCCACTTCGACGACGTTGGCGTCGCTGTCAAAATTGATGTCCCAGACCATTTCGGCGATGGCGGTTTTCGAAAGGATTTCACCTTGCCGACGTGCCAGGACACTGAGCAGCGAGAACTCCTTGGCGGTCAGGTCCAGGCGCGTACCGGCCCGGGTGGCTTTACGGCTGATCAAATCTATCCACAGGTCGGCGATGGTCACTTGCACCGGTTCGTGGCCGCCGCTGCGCCGGGTCAACGCCTGCAGGCGCGCCACCAGTTCGAGGAAGGAAAACGGCTTGCCGAGGTAATCGTCGGCGCCGTCGCGCAAGCCTTTGATGCGGTCCTCCACACGCTCTCGGGCGGTGAGCATGATCACCGGGGTTTGCTTGCGCGCACGCAAGGCGCGCAGTACGCCGAAGCCGTCGAGGCCTGGCAGCATGACGTCGAGGACGATCACCGCGTAGTCGCTTTCCAATGCCAGGTGCAACCCTTCAATGCCGTCCCGGGCCAGGTCCACGGTGTAACCCTGTTCCGTCAGGCCGCGGTGCAAATAGTCCGCGGTTTTTTCCTCGTCTTCGATAATCAGAACGCGCATGACCCCGCCTCAGTCTGTGTTCGCCAGCGCCGGTATCGGAGCTGGTTTTGGCCGATGGAAAAGCCGCTCGAGCCACAAGTATATGACCGGAGTGGTGAACAGCGTCAGCGCCTGGCTGACCAGCAAGCCACCGACGACCGCGATCCCCAAGGGTTGGCGCAGTTCGGCGCCGGTGCCATAGCCGAGCATCAGCGGCAAGGCGCCGAGCAGGGCGGCGAGGGTGGTCATGATGATTGGCCGGAACCGCGTGATACACGCCTGGAAAATCGCCTCTTCCGGCGACAAGCCTCCCTTGCGTTGTGCGTCGAGGGCGAAGTCGATCATCAGGATGCCGTTTTTCTTCACGATGCCGATCAGCAACACCAATCCGATCAGCGCCATGATCGAGAAGTCCTGGCCACAGATCCACAACATGATCACTGCCCCGAGCCCCGCCGACGGCAGGGTCGAGATGATGGTCAACGGGTGGACGAAGCTCTCATAGAGCACGCCAAGAATGATGTACACCGCCACCAGCGCCGCCAGAATCAGCCATGGCTGGCTGGCCAGAGAACTCTGGAACGCCTGGGCCGCGCCCTGGAAGTTGCCGCTGATGGCAGCCGGCATGCCGATGTCAATCTTGGCCTGGTTGAGCATGATCACGGCATCGCCCAGCGCGACGCCGGGCGCCAGATTGAAGGACAGGTTGGCGGCCGGGAACATCCCGTCATGGGCGATGGACAATGGGCCAATGGTCGGCGCATCTAATTTGGCCAAGGCCGACAGCGGCACCATTTCGCCGCTCAGGGGGGAGCGCAGGTAGAAATAGTTGAGGCTTTCAGCCTTGCCGCGCTGCTTGGTATCGAGCTCGAGGATCACGTTGTACTGGTTGATCTGGGTCTGGAATTCGTTGATTTGCCGCTGGCCAAATGCATCGTACAGCGCTTCGTCGACATCGCTGGCGGTCAGGCCGAAACGTGCGGCGGCACTGCGGTCGATGCTGATGTGGGTGATGCTGCCGCCCAGTTGCAAGTCATTGGAAATATCCCGGAACGCCGGGTTGCTGCGCAGTTTTTCCGTCAGGCGTTGGGTCCAGGTGCTGAGGGTCGGACCATCGTTACTCTTGAGCACGTATTGGTATTGCGCGCGGCTCGGGCCGGAGCTGAGGTTGATGTCCTGGCCAGCGCGCAGGTAGAGCACGATACCGGGGACTTTCATCAGTTGCGGGCGAATCCGGTCGATGAACTGGCTGGCCGAAACGTCACGGTCACCGCGGCTTTTCAACGTGATCCAGAATCGACCGTTGGCAATGGTCTGGTTGCTGCCCGAGACGCCGACCGAGTGGGAAAACGCCTGTACCGCCGGATCCGCGGCGACGATTTCAGCCATCGCCAGGTGTTTTTTCACCATGTCGCCGTAGGAAATATCGGCAGCCGCTTCGGTGGTGCCGAGGATGAAGCCGGTGTCCTGCACCGGGAAGAAGCCTTTCGGAATGAAGATGTAACCGGCAATGGCCAAACCGAGTGACAGGCCAAACACGCCGATCATCAATTTCTGATGGTTAAGGGCGCGACGCAAAAGTTTTTCATAGCCGCCCAGCAAGCGTTCACCGAACGTTGGTTTGCTGTGAGCATGATGCACGGGTGCACGCATAAATAGCGCGGCCAGGGTCGGCGCCAACGTTAACGACACCACCACCGAAATCAAGATGGTCGAGGTGGCGGTCAGTGCGAATTCCTTGAACAGCCGCCCGACCACACCGCCCATGAACAGCAGCGGAATGAACGCCGCCACCAACGAGAAACTGATCGAAACCACGGTGAAGCCGATCTCGCCGGCGCCTTTGATCGCCGCCTCGCGCATGCCGTCGCCGGCCTCCAGGTGGCGGTGAATGTTCTCCACCACCACAATCGCGTCGTCCACCACAAACCCGACGGCGACGACAATCGCCACCAGGGTCAGGTTGTTCAGGCTGAAACCCATGATGTACATCAGGGCGAAACTGGCGGTCAGCGAAACGCCGAGCACCGCCGACACGATCATCGTCGCCGACCATTGGCGCAGGAACAGCGCCATCACCGCCACCACCAGCATGATCGCGATCAGCAGGGTGATTTCCACTTCATGCAGGGACGCACGAATGGTTTGCGTGCGGTCGATCAGCACTTTGACTTGCACCGAGGCTGGCAGCATGGCTTCCAGCGCGGGCAGGGCCGCCTGAATACGATCCACGGTCTCGACAATATTGGCCCCCGGTTGCCGGGAAATCACCAGGTTGACCCCCGGTTGATCGCCGGCCCAGGCCTGAACGTAAGCATTTTCCGAGCCGTCGACGACGTTGGCCACATCCTTGAGATGAACCGGTGCACCGTTCTTGTAGGAAACGATCAGCTGACTGTATTCGTCGGGGTGGAACAACTGGTCGTTGGTGGACAGGGTCGAGATGCTCGATTCGCCATACAGCGCACCTTTGGCCAGATTGAGACTCGTCTGCTGGATCGCCAGGCGAATGTCCGCCAGCGTCAGGCCAATGGCCGCCAGTTTATCGGCTGACGCCTGAACGCGAATCGCCGGACGTTGCTGACCGGTGATGTTGATTTGGCCTACGCCGTCGATCTGGCTGATCTGACGCGACAGTAAGGTTTCCACCAGGTCACTGAGTTCGGTGCCGGGCATCTGGGTCGAGCTGACGCTGAGGATCAACACCGGGCTGTCGGCCGGGTTGACCTTCCTCCAGGTCGGCAGGGTCGGCATGTCCTTGGGCAGTTTGCCGGCGGCGGTGTTGATCGCGGCCTGGACTTCCTGGGCGGCGGTATCAATGCTTTTATCGAGGGTGAATTGCAGCGTCAGGATGGTCGAGCCGAGGGCGCTGCTTGAGGTCATCTGGGTCATGCCGGGAATGGCACTGAATTGCACTTCAAGCGGCGTGGCCACCGATGACGCCATGGTATCCGGGCTGGCACCGGGCAGTTGCGCGGTGACCTGTATGGTCGGGAACTCGGCTTCCGGCAGCGGCGCAATCGGCAGGCGCGGGAAGGCGATGACGCCGAGCAGTACCAGGGCAAAGGTCAGCAGGACAGTGGCCACCGGGTGGTCGATACACCAGGCGGAGATCGAGCCATGGCCCTTCATTGCTCCATCTCCGACTGGACAACCTGCGGCGGATCGCTCAGCACCTGGACGGTCGAGCCTGGTTTGAGCCGCGACTGGCCGTCACTGACCAGTTGGTCGCCGGCCTGCACGCCTTTAATGATGTTCAGGCCGCTGTCCTGATAGACCATTTGCACAGGGACGGTTTCGACCTTGTCGCCTTTGACGCGGTAGACGAAATGTTGATCGAGCCCGCGCTGTACGACGGTGGGCGGTACGACCAGCGCATCTTTATCCAGCGCTGTCTGAATCTTTACCGTCACCAGCAGCCCTGGCCAGAGTTTCTGCCCGGGATTGTTGAATTCAGCCTTGGCCCGGATGGTCCCGGTATTGGCGTTGATCTGGTTGTCGATCAATGTCAGGTGGCCTTCACCCAACAGGTTGCCGGTTTCACCGTCAGTGTCGGCACCAATGTAGGCCTTGACCTGGGCGTGTTGCGGATCGCTGATCAGGCCTTGCAGGATCGGTAGCATTTGCTGTGGCAGGGAGAACTCCACGGCGATCGGGTCGATCTGGGTCACCGTGAACAGCCCTTGAGCGTCGGTCATGCGCAGAAAGTTACCTTCGTCCACGGTACGAATACCGACGCGACCGGTGACCGGAGAGTGAATCTGAGTGTAGGAAAGCTGCACCTGAGCGGCGTCGATTGAGGCCTGATTGCCTTGGGCAGTGGCTTTGAGCTGGTTGACCAGGGCTTGTTGCTGGTCGTAGGTCTGCTTGGAAACGCCGTCGTCCACGCTCAGTAGTTTGTAGCGCCGGAGATTGACCTGGGCCACTTGCAGTTGCGCCAGGCTTTCACCCAATTGGGCCCGGGTCTGGTCGAGGCTGGCGCGGATCGAACGGTCGTCGATGGTGGCCAACAAATCGCCTTTGTTCACCAGTTGGCCTTCTTTGACCAGGATTTTGGTCAGGATGCCGTCGATTTGCGGTCGGACCACGACGCTGTGCAGGGACAGCACTGAACCGATGCCGCTGACGTAGCGGGGGACGTCTTTTTTGACAACGTTGACCACGCGCACCGGGATGGCCGTCGGCGCGGCGAGTTTGGCCGTGGTGGGTTTAGCGAGATACCACCCGCCCAGCGCAACCAACACGATCAGAAAGGCTGCGAGAAGGACTTTTTTTTTCTGAGTTCGCATGCGAGTGGGGCGCCGGGGCTGGGTGGTCGGGAGTTGGGGCAGGTTTATACCTTCCCTTATAAACCTGTTCGACGGTCAGGAAGGTGACTGCTAACTGACGGCGCTGTCAGTTTGGAAGCCTGATTATTTTTGCGAAACATTTGCGTACACCACAGTCCCCCGCAGGAGCTGGCTTGCTGGCCAGGGCGACTAAGCTGATCAAAGATATTTTCCTATGGCCTAATACAGAGGGGGTGATCCATGAGCGATGCTGGAGTGCTCTTGAAATGAAGCGGAAAAACGTAATTTCGAGTGTGCTGTTGTTCATACCTCTGGCGGTATCCGCTGCGCCGCAAACGGTGTCGGGCGGTGTGCATTTTGTCGGGCAGATCGTCAATTCGGGATGTGCGGTGAGTCATACGGGGCCGGCGCAGTTTGCCGAGTCGCAACGTATCCAGGTGGCATCCGGTTTGGATCTGGACGTGGATGCCTATCGCAATGTCTGCAGCCACGGTCCGATACCTTTTTCGACGGCTTTCGAGTCGTTGAAGGCAGATGAGGCCAGTGTTGATTCGACACCTGAAAAAGGTGTCGTCACCGTCACCTACTTGTAAGGCCGTGCCGCTGCCGCCATCGCGAGCAGGCTCGCTCCCACAGTAGGATCTGCGTCGAACACGAATCTGTGTGCGTGTGCTATGGAGATCAGCGGTGGGAGCGAGCCTGCTCGCGATGCGGCCATCAAAGACAACTCATCGCCTGGATCAGGCCGCCTGGCGAGGGCGGCATTCCGACGATGGCGGTGTCAGGTGGGAACCGGTTCCCGGCGGACTACCCGCATGCCGGCGTTTTCATACAACCGCTGCGCCCGAAGATTGTCTTCCAGCACTTTCAAATCCACAAAGCCTTCGCGTCTCAGCTGAAACACATTGAATGCATTCAGCAGCAACGCTCGCCCCAAACCTCGTTCCTGAGCCCGCGGATGCACCACCAGACTCTTGATGTAGGCGCTGGTCCAGCACTGGCACACGCCAACGATGCCTTGGGCATCCAGCGCGATGAAACACAGGGTCGGATCGTATTCGGGATCGGTTTCAAATCGCCGTTGCCACACGTCCAGAGCCGGTACGCGACCCCCTCCTTGCAGATAGCCCAGTTCCATCAAGCGATGAACGTCTTCTGCCAGTTCGGGACGGTATTGGGTCAGGACGATCCCTTGGGGCCAGGTGATCGCGGGCACAGTTTCAGCGAGGCTGCGCCGCATCAGAAAGCAGAATTTTTCGACCAACACTCAATGACCTTGTTCGGCGACTGCCTTGGCCGCTTCAATCAGGCACTTGGTCAGTTCAGGGGAGGAGAACTTGGTCAGCACTCCGTTCGCACCGGCAAGACGGGCCTTTTCGCTGTTCATCGCGCTATCCAGCGAGGTATGGAGCAACACATAGAGGTGCGCGAAATCCGGGGTTTCACGCAATGTGCGGGTGAAGGCATAGCCGTCCATCTCGGACATTTCGATGTCCGACACGATCAGATTGATCTGCTGCGCCGTGCCTTGGAGGTCCAGCAAGCAATCGATGGCTTCCTTGGCGCTGCGGGCGGTGTGACATTGCAGCCCGAGGTTGCGCAAGGTGTGTACCGATTGTTGCAGCGCTGTCTGACTGTCATCGACCACCAGAATCCGTGCGTGACCCAACACCTCGGCGTCTTCCATGCTGAGTTCGGTCGGGGCCATTTCGATCTGTACCGGAGCGATGCCGTGGATCACTTTTTCGATGTCCAGCACTTGCACCAACGTGCCGTCCACGGAGGTCACGCCGGTGATATACGAACGCACGCCGCCAGAGCCAAAGGGCGGCGGACGGATGTCGGTGGTCAGGCAATGGACGATCTTGCTCACCGCTTGAACGTGTAAGCCTTGTTTGGAGCGGCTGATGTCCGTGACGATCAGGCAGCCACCGTTCGGATCTTCCAGGGGGCGTTCGCCGATGGCACGACTCAGGTCGATGACTGACAACGAGGCGCCGCGCAGGGTGGCGATGCCTTTGACGTGAGGGTGCGACTCGGGGAGCTTGGTCAGCGGCGGGCAGGGGATGATTTCACTGACTTTCAGCAGGTTGATTGCCATCAGTTTGCCGCTGCGCAAGGTAAACAGCAGAAGCGAAAGTGAGTCTGCGCGGGCTTTGTTGGAAGACATAAAAACCTTCTCTGGAAAAGGTGATGGGCGAATAAGGGGATCGCCAACAGCTATCGATGCCAGGTTATCGACTTGTTGGGGGCAGGCTTTAGGAATATTCCCCTGATGTCCACAGGATTGAAAAAGCCCCGCCTCTTCAAAAGAGCGCGGGGCTTTTTATTATCTCGAGTTTAGCTGTCGCTAACTTACTCTTCGCCCATCTGCGATTGCAGATAGTTCTCAAGACCGACTTTATCGATCAGGCCCAGTTGGGTTTCCAGCCAGTCGATGTGTTCCTCTTCGGACTCCAGAATATCCTCCAGCAGTTCGCGGCTACCGTAGTCGCCCACTGTTTCGCAGTGAGCGATGGCTACTTTGAGATCGGCGTGGCCGGTACGCTCGATGCGCAGGTCGCATTCAAGCATTTCCTGGGTGTGTTCGCCGATCTGCAGCTTGCCCAGGTCCTGGACATTGGGCAGGCCTTCAAGGAACAGGATGCGCTTGATCAGCTTGTCTGCGTGCTTCATCTCGTCGATGGATTCGTGGTACTCGTGCTTGCCCAGCTTGTTCAGGCCCCAATCTTCGTACATGCGCGCATGCAGGAAGTATTGATTGATCGCGACCAGCTCATTGGCAAGGATCTTGTTGAGATGCTGGATGACTGTAATGTCGCCTTTCATGATGGGGTCCTGCCCTGTATTAGCTGTCAATAAGGCTGAGTTTGAGCTGCCAAATTTTGGGTGTCAAACCTAAGTTATTGAAACTTAAGTGAAAATTAATCGGAATAAGAATGTTTGTGTTCCGCGTCTTGCCTATAAGCAATTGATTTTCAGGCATAAAAAAACCGGACATGAGTCCGGTTCTTTGAAATCAGGGTATTTATGCGGCTGTAAATTCAACTGGAAAAGGTATCGCCGCCTGGGCCGATTGCAATTTGGTCAGGGTCTCGCGGACAACGTCCTTGGCGAGGCAGGCACATTTGCCGCATTGACTCGCAACGCCAGTGGCCTGACGGACTTCCTTATAGCTGCAGCAACCTTCATAGATTGCATCGCGGATTTGACCGTCGGTGACGCCAGTGCAGAGACAAACATACATAAGTGAAAACCGTCGCTGGTTGTGACTCAATTGCGATGGATCTTAATGTTAACGAGAATGATTGTCAAAGTGGTTTCCAGGACCTTTACGGCATATAGGCGTGTGACTGACGAACGGTTTTCCTGCAGGTGATCCGCGTCGACCCGTAACGGATGCTTTTTTGGACAGGTCAAACACGCAGTGTATGATGACCGGTCTTTGCAAAACCGGTTCGTGTCACAGGGCTGTCGCCTGAGGGTGGCAGGCTGAGGCGAGCCCGGTTCTTCACGTCTTTACACCAGGAGATATCCAATGAGCGTACTCGTAGGCAAACAAGCCCCAGACTTCACCGTCCCGGCCGTACTCGGCAATGGCGAGATCGTAGACAGCTACACCCTGTCCTCGGCCATCAAAGGCAAATACGGCCTGGTGTTCTTCTACCCACTGGACTTCACTTTCGTTTGCCCGTCCGAGCTGATCGCTCTGGACCACCGCATGGAAGACTTCAAGGCACGCAACGTTGAAGTGATCGCTGTTTCGATCGACTCTCACTTCACCCACAACGCCTGGCGCAACACCCCGATCAATGCCGGTGGCATCGGTCAGGTTCAGTACGTCATGGCTGCCGACATGAAGCACGAAATCGCCAAGGCCTACGACGTTGAGTCCGCAGACGGCGTGGCCTTCCGTGGCGCGTTCCTGATCGACGACAAAGGTGTCGTTCGCTCGCAGATCGTCAACGACCTGCCACTGGGCCGTAACATGGAAGAGCTGATCCGTCTGGTCGATGCTCTGCAATTCCACGAAGAGCACGGCGAAGTTTGCCCTGCCAACTGGAAAAAAGGCGACAAGGGCATGACTGCTTCGCCAGAAGGTGTTGCAGCTTACCTGACCGAGAACGCTGGCAAGCTGTAAGCCAAGCGTCAGGCATAAAAAAACCGGCCGTTGAGGCCGGTTTTTTTATGGGCGGGATACTGCAATCCCTGTAGGAGCGAGCTTGCTCGCGATGGACGTGAACGATGACGCGTACTGTCTGGGAAAATGCGCCGCCCTTAAATTCATCGCGAGCAAGCTCGCTCCTACACACACAACTCAGTCGTTGAAGTCTTCCCAGCCGCCCATTTGTTTCCAGCGATTGACGATGCCGCAGAACAACTCGGCCGTCTTCTCTGTGTCGTAGCGAGCCGAGTGAGCCTCGCGACCGTCGAAGTCGATATCGGCGGCCTGACAGGCCTTGGCCAGTACGGTTTGACCGTAAGCCAGCCCCGCCAATGTCGCGGTATCGAAACTGGAGAATGGATGAAACGGGTTGCGTTTCATGTCCAGGCGCGCGACGGCGGCATTAAGGAAACCCAGATCGAAGCTGCTGTTATGCCCGACCAGAATCGCCCGTTTGCAGCCGTTCGATTTCAACGCCTTGCGAATGCCACGGAAAATATCGGTCAGTGCGGCTTCTTCGCTCACCGCCATGCGCAACGGGTGATCCAGTTTGATTCCGGTGAATTCCAGCGCGGCTGCTTCGATGTTCGCGCCTTCAAAGGGTTCTACACGGAAGAAGTAGGTGTGATCGGGATACACGAACCCTTTTTCGTCCATGGCGATGGTGGTCGCAGCGATTTCCAGCAAGGCGTCAGTGGCAGAGTTGAAACCGCCGGTTTCAACATCGACAACAACGGGCAGGTATCCACGGAAGCGAGCTGCCATCGGGTGACGCGAGCCACCTCCGCCGCCTTGACCGTCCTGTTCGTCGTCGAAATGGTCTTCACTCACGCGTGTTCCTCCAGCAGGCGCCAGCGCAGTTTTTCACCGGCGCGCAGCGGGATTACGGTCAGCTCGCCAAATGGCAGGCTGGTAGGGGTGGTCCACTCTTCGCGGACCAGGGTAATTCGATCGGTGTTCACCGGCAGGCCGTAGAAGCGCGGACCGTTCAGGCTGGCGAAGGCTTCGAGCTTGTCCAGCGCGTTGCGCTGTTCGAAGGCCTCGGCATACATCTCGATCGCCGCGTAAGCGGTGTAGCAACCGGCGCAACCACAAGCCGCTTCTTTGGCGTGCTGGGCGTGTGGGGCCGAGTCGGTGCCCAGGAAGAATTTCTCGCTACCGCTGGTGGCGGCGTCGAGCAGGGCTTCCTGATGCGTATTGCGCTTGAGAATCGGCAGGCAATAGAAGTGCGGCCGAATCCCGCCCACCAGCATGTGGTTGCGGTTGTACAGCAGGTGATGAGCGGTGATGGTTGCGCCGACGTTGGCCGCAGCCTCGTTGACGAACTGCACGGCATCCGCGGTGGTGATGTGTTCGAACACGACTTTGAGTGTCGGGAAGCGCTCGACCACCCGACGCATGTGCTCATCGATGAAGATTTTTTCGCGGTCGAACACGTCGACATCGCCGCGGGTGACCTCTCCGTGAACCAACAAGGGCATCCCGACTTCGGCCATGGCCTCAAGTGCAGGGAAAATCTTGTCGATGCTGGTGACACCGGAGTCCGAGTTGGTGGTCGCGCCGGCCGGGTACAGCTTGGCGGCGTGAATGAAACCGCTGGCCTTGGCCTCGCGAATTTCTTCGGGCTGTGTGCGGTCGGTCAGGTACAGCACCATCAACGGTTCGAAGCGACTGCCGGCCGGGCGCGCAGCGAGAATCCGCTGGCGATAGCCGTCGGCTTCAGCGGCGTTACGCACCGGAGGTACCAGGTTGGGCATGATGATGGCGCGACCAAAGGTGCGCGCAACATCCGCAACGGTATTGGTCAACACGGCACCATCGCGAAGATGAATGTGCCAGTCGTCGGGACGCAGCAGGGTCAGGCGGTCGGACATGAGGGGATTCCAGGCGGGTCAAACTCAGGGGAATGCTACCGGAAAAGACTCTTGCAGGCACTCGCTATCAAGTTTTGCAGGAAGCTTCCGATATCCAACAGGTATGCCGTAAACATGTGTGTGTCGGTCTTTTTGTTGTAGAAGCCAGTGGAGCCTCCCGTGCGCCAGCGTTATTTAGCCTTGCTCAGTGTGTTTGCCAGCCTTCCTGCGATGGCGCTCACTTTCCAGACCCGTCTGGAGAGCATCGAGTGGACGGTCGAAGGTGACAAGTTCGAGTGCCGCTTGACGCAGCCGATCACCGATTTCGGTTCGGGGGAGTTCGTGCGTCGCGCCGGCGAGCAGGCGATATTTCGTCTGAAGGCCTACAACGCGATGATTGGCGGTGGTTCGGCGACCTTGCTGGCGGCCGCCGCACCTTGGCAGCCAGGGCGTGGCGACATCAACTTGGGCTCCGTGCAAATCGGCAGCGGCAATGTATTGTTCAACAGTTCGCAAGTTCAGGCCGGGCGCTTGATCAGTGGCCTGATGGACGGTCGCAGTCCACTGATTCGACACTCCTCCGGCGACGGGCGGGTGTCTGAAGTACGCCTGTTACCCGTCAAATTCAGCAAGGCCTTCAATGATTACCAAAGTTGTGTGGCGAAACTGCTGCCGAAGAATTTCGAACAGGTCAAACAGTCCGAGATAGGTTTTCCGGGTGAAAGCATAGAGTTGAACCCGCAGGCCAAGGCGCAGTTGCAGGTTATGCTGGAGTTCATGAAGGCTGATCCAACGGTCAACCATATCGAACTCGATGGCCACTCCGACAACAGCGGCAACCGCCTGACCAACCGTGAATTGTCACGCCGCCGGGCATTGGCGGTGATGGACTATTTCAAGGCCAATGGCATTCAGGAGTCGCAGATCACCCTGCGCTTCCACGGTGAGCGATACCCGTTGGCGCCGAACACCAATGCGGCCAACCGGGCGAAGAATCGCCGGGTCGCCGTGCGCCTGGAGCGGGTGGCGCCGACCGAGAAAGTCGCGCCTCAAGCCACGGCACCGGGCAGCACCCCGGCGACCTCCTGAACCCGCTGTAATCGTCGCTCACTCGACATAATCTGTCGCTTCGTCGTCATAAGCTGTCGCGCCTCTGTAAATTATTCTGCATGCCCGGTAAACTCGACGGCTTTCCGTAGAACCCCGTGGAGTGATGGCATGGCGGACGTAAACAAGGTCGTTCTGGCGTATTCCGGCGGCCTGGACACTTCGGTGATCCTCAAGTGGCTGCAGGATACTTATAACTGTGAAGTCGTGACCTTCACCGCTGACCTGGGTCAGGGCGAAGAGGTCGAACCTGCACGCGCCAAGGCTCAGGCCATGGGCGTCAAAGAGATCTACATCGACGACTTGCGCGAAGAATTCGTACGCGATTTCGTTTTCCCGATGTTCCGCGCCAACACCGTTTACGAAGGCGAGTACCTGCTGGGTACTTCCATCGCTCGTCCGTTGATCGCCAAACGCCTGATCGAAATTGCCAACGAAACCGGCGCTGACGCCATTTCTCATGGCGCCACCGGCAAAGGCAACGACCAGGTTCGTTTCGAACTGGGCGCCTACGCCTTGAAGCCGGGTGTGAAAGTGATCGCTCCGTGGCGTGAATGGGACTTGCTCTCCCGTGAAAAGCTGATGGATTACGCTGAAAAGCACAACATCCCTATCGAGCGTCACGGCAAGAAAAAATCCCCGTACTCCATGGATGCCAACCTGCTGCACATCTCCTATGAAGGCGGTGTGCTGGAAGACACCTGGACCGAGCACGAAGAAGACATGTGGAAATGGACCGTCTCCCCGGAGAAGGCTCCTGACAAAGCGCAGTACCTGGAACTGACCTACCGCAACGGCGACATCGTCGCACTGGACGGCGTCGAAATGTCCCCGGCCACCGTGCTGGCGACCCTGAACCGTATCGGCGGCGAACACGGCATCGGCCGTCTCGACATCGTTGAGAACCGTTACGTGGGCATGAAGTCCCGTGGCTGCTACGAAACCCCAGGCGGCACCATCATGTTGCGCGCTCACCGTGCGATCGAATCGATCACGCTGGACCGCGAAGTCGCTCACCTCAAAGATGAGCTGATGCCGAAATACGCCAGCCTGATCTACACCGGTTACTGGTGGAGCCCTGAGCGTCTGATGCTGCAACAGATGATCGATGCGTCCCAGGCACACGTGAACGGCGTTGTGCGCCTGAAGCTGTACAAGGGCAACGTGATCGTCACGGGTCGCAAGTCTGACGAGTCGTTGTTCGACGCCAACATCGCAACCTTCGAAGAAGATGGCGGCGCCTACAACCAGGCCGACGCGGCGGGCTTCATCAAGCTCAACGCCTTGCGCATGCGTATCGCGGCGAACAAAGGCCGGAAGCTGTTCTGAGACCTTTGAGACTGTAGAGCGAATAGAATGTGTGGCCCGTCGTCGACGTGGCCACACATTTGAAAAGGGAGATGTTCTACCTGTCCTGCGATTTAGCGTTTTTCCGGTTTCTTTCAAGTCCTCCTGACAATCCCTCAAACGCTATTGATTGTTGCGTTTCTTAGGGGTTTTTGAATTTTTCAATGTGCTCTCCTTCAGTTTCTCCTCCGGTATGGCGTCATTGTCCGGACGCTCAGCCCTGTCCATGACTTTTATGAAATGCTTTCCCTTTTCAAAATCAGAGGGTGCGTAAAGCGATCGGTAGTTGAAGTTGAGCGTGGCGAAGAAAAGTAAAATCAAATAATAAGGAAAGCTGATCAGGAACCAGATGTAGATGTCTCTTTCGTCATCGTCCAGGAAAGGCAGTGAGAGAGCCGCCGATGTTTCAGACAGTGTTGCGAATATCGCGATGACGGTCATGGGGTTGGTAATTGTTTGGTTGAATCTTTTCATATTTTATACTCATGTAATTTTGTCTTTTCTCGAATGGTTAATGGGTGATTGTTGTGGGGCGGAATTATTAATATAGTAGGTTTGTATTGAGTTGTTCTGTCTTGTCTTTTTTAAGGTAATAAAAATTCCGAAGAGTGTGGGTGCTCGCTCGGTTTGGTTTTTTATAATGTTCGGGTTTTGTTTTTTTGCTGTAAGAGTAAGTGGATAATGGGTGTGTGATATTTCTGGTATAAATGTTGAATTGGTAAATATCGGTTACTTTTAAGGCCTGTTCTATAATTTGTGCCTGTCGAATCACCCTGATCAAGCGGGTGCTACTTCGTTTTAGGGTTATAAGTTGATACAAAAAACTGGTCAGTAGAGAAATGCCGTCAGTCTGAAAAAGTTTTCGGCGCCGCGTTTTCGAAGATTTTTTGTAGGAAAGATCCGTATTGTTTGTAGGGAATGTCTCTCGGTGTGGGGGCGCGGGGGGCGCGGCATGCCAGGGGGGAAACGACTAGGCTATTGTGCGGGCTCTAAAAATTCGAACAGCGAAATTGGACTTGCCCATGAATAAAGTGCTGATCGTGGATGATCACCCCGTCATTCGTCTTGCGGTACGTATGCTAATGGAGCGTCATGGCTACGAGGTCATTGCAGAAACAGATAATGGCGTGGATGCATTGCAACTGGCGCGTGAATATATGCCGGATATTGTCATTCTCGATATTGGGATACCGAAACTGGATGGGCTGGAAGTCATTGCGCGTCTGACATCGGCAGCGATGCCAATGAAAGTGCTGATATTGACTTCCCAGGCACCGGGGCATTTTTCCATGCGTTGCATGCAGTCGGGTGCTGCGGGATATGTCTGCAAACAGCAGGACCTTACTGAATTACTAAGTGCAATAAAGGCAGTACTGTCAGGCTACAGTTACTTTCCGAACCAAGCCTTGCATACCGTGCGCTCCAGTCTGGGGAATGCCAGTGAAGCCGATATGGTGGATCGTCTATCAGGGCGGGAAATGATGGTCTTGCAACAGTTGGCGCGAGGCAAGACGAACAAAGAGATTGCCGATGGAATGTTCCTCAGCAATAAAACCGTCAGTACTTACAAGACTCGGCTGTTGTTGAAACTCAATGCTCGTTCCTTGGTCGACCTGATCGAGTTGGCTCAGCGCAATGGTCTGGTGTGATTGCGTCAGCATTTGGCACTTAGTAAAAAGCCTCCGTTTCGGGAGGCTTTCAGGTGTCATAGATCAAAATCGTAATCGGCCAATTGCTTTTGCAGTCGGCGCTCCTCCAGCAGATTGTCGATGGTACGGCGTTTGCTCAGGTTGGTCTTCGCCACCTCAACCGCCGGTTCAGCGTCATCGGCCTCAACGGGGGTGAAGTCGTCTTCTACGTCCAATTGCTCTTTGCCAGTGCTCATAGGTTAACTCCAGGCTAAGACTGCCTTTGGCGCTCCTTATATCGACAATCTCATCGCGGGTAAAAAAGATTTTTTCAATCGGTTTATCAAAAAACCTAATAGTGCCTCAATCGTCGGAGGTCTTTTGCTTGTATTCGCACAAGTCTTCGATCCGGCAACTGCCGCAGCGAGGCTTGCGGGCCAGGCAAACATAGCGTCCGTGAAGGATCAACCAGTGATGTGAATCGAGCAGGTATTGCTTGGGTACGAATTTCATCAGGTTTTTCTCAACCTCGACCACATTCTTGCCTGGCGCAATGCCGGTACGGTTGCTGACCCGGAAGATATGCGTGTCGACGGCCATGGTCAGCTGACGGAAGGCGGTATTGAGCACCACGTTGGCGGTCTTGCGGCCGACGCCGGGCAGTGCCTCCAGCTCTTCGCGGGTCTGTGGCACTTCTCCTGCGTGACGCTCCACCAACAAGCGGCACGTCTCGATCACGTTTTTCGCTTTGCTGTTGAACAGGCCGATGGTCTTTATGTACTCCGACAGCCCTTCGACGCCCAGCGCATAAATCGCCGCCGGCGTATTGGCCACCGGAAAGAGTTTGGCAGTGGCTTTGTTGACGCCGACGTCGGTCGACTGCGCCGAGAGAATCACGGCGATCAGCAATTCGAACGGCGAGGAATAGGCCAGTTCGGTCTTTGGCTCCGGGTTGTCTTCGTGAAACCTGCGGAAAATTTCCAGACGTTTTGCGGCATTCATGGGCAGTGCATTTCCTCGAAAGCGTTCAGTGTGGAGTGGTAGGGCGGGTCCAGGCCTGCCAGGCGGCGATGAGCAGGCCCAGCAAAATGAATCCGCCAGGGGCCAGGGTGACCAGGTGGAAGCTACCGTTGCCGAAGAGTTCGCGCAGCAGGCCCATGCCCACCATCAATGCGCCGAACACGCCACACAAGCGCAGGCGGTCACGCCATGCGCTCTGGAAAAACCCGGTATGTTCCAGTACGACACATTGCAGTGCGATCAATCCCGCATAGATCCCCAAGTGCTGCAGACCTTGCAGCGACCAGGCTTGCGCGGCGAGTTCCGCGCAGCTGGTCAGTGCTGCCGCCAGCAGCACACTGGCCAGCAGATGTGTGGCCGGGACCATTCGCGATCGCAAGGCGCCCATGCTCACGCCAAAGGCACTGATCACCACGATAGACATCAGCCACAGGCCCAGCGCGGTCACCCACGAGTCGGTGGCACCGATCAGCGGCGGCAGCATCAGCGAATTTTGCAGAGTCGATGACTTATTCATGGAGACTGCTCCCGATCAGCTGTTGCCGGTGCTCATCGAAGTAGCGTAACGCATCATGAATGGCGTTGATCGCTGCTCTCGAAGTAATGGTTGCGCCCGCGATCTGATCAAATTGACCCTGATCCTTTTTCAAGGCCCAGCCACTGTCGCCAGGTTCAGTTCGGGACTTGCCGGAAAAAACCTGAAGCCAGCTGTTGGGCCAGTCGGCGATTTTACCGCCCAACCCAGGCGTTTCAGATTGCTTAAGGGGTTTGACGCCCAGCAGCCTGCCGTTGATGTCGATGGCGATCAGCAAGTCGATGGAGCCTGCATAGCCCAGAGTCTGGCTGCGCAACAACACGGCGCTGGGTTGGCCGGCCTTGGTTGCGCGGTAGCCGATGAGCAGTGTGCTGTTGGCCAATGCGCTGCTGTCGAGATTGAGCGGCTGTTCCAGCGGCTGATTGTCGTAACTGTCCGAGGGCAGCAGGTCCAGCAGGTTGCGACTGTCGATCAGGCGTTGTTCGGCGGCGATGTGCGGCGCGATGGCGTGTTGTACGAGGTAGGTCGCGCTAACCCCCACGCTTGCCAGCAACACCAGCGTGACAATGCTCGACGTTCGGTTCATGGCGCACTCCGCTCTTGCCTGGCGGCGACAAACCGGTCCAGCGCCGGCACACAGAGGTTCATCAGTAACACCGCAAATGCCACGCCGTCCGGGTAACCGCCCCAGGTGCGAATCAAATAGGTCAGCAGCCCCACTCCCGCCCCGAACAACAACCGGGCCCCGGGGGCTCTTGCGCCAGACACCGGTTCCGTCACGATGAAGAATGCACCGAGCATGCTCGCGCCGGTGAACAGGTGAAACAGCGGCGAGCCATGAGAGTCGGAACCCGAGCCGTTCCAGCACAGCAGGCTGATGATGAACAGGCTGGCGAGCATGCCGACCGGCGCATGCCACGTGAATATTCGCCGTTGCAGGAGAAATGCGCCTCCGGCCAGAAACGCCAGGTTGACCCATTCCACACCACGGCCGCCGACGTGGCCGAACGCCGGGTTGCCGGCGAAGAGCTCGTCCATGGTCAGGCTTTTGTTGATCCGCAGGCTGTCCAGCGCCGTGGCCTGGGCCCAGGCATCCGGGGGCTCACTGAGGCTGAAACCGAACACCTGTTGCAAACCACCCAGCAGGTCCATGCCGTGGGATGATGGCCAATGGGTCATTTGTTGAGGAAACGTCACCAGCACCAGGGCGAAGCCGAGCATTGCCGGGTTGAAAGGGTTTTTGCCGACGCCGCCATACAGGTGCTTGCCCAATATCATGGCGAACGCCGCCGCACTGACGGTCAGCCACCACGGGCAATAAGGCGGAAGGGCCAGCGCCAGTAGCGTCGCACTGACCAGGGCGCTACCGTCGCTCAAGGTGGGTTTGAGCGCTCGCTTGCGCAACTGCAACACGGCCGCCTCAACAGCCAGTGCGGTCGCACCCGCCAGGATCAGGTTGATCAATACCCCCCAACCATACAACCCGAACAACACCAGCATCCCCGGCACAGTGGCCAGCAACACCAGCTTCATGGTCTGCTGAAGGCGTTCGTCGACCGATTCAAGGGGCGCCATAAGCATCCACCTGACGTTCGGCTTCGCTCACTGCTCCCTCCAATACTTCGATTTGTTCAGCCGACGCTTCGCTGGCTTGAGCTTTTTTAAGCGCTGCGCGGCGCATCGCCAATTGAATTTTTGCCCGATTCAGCTCCGCATTTTTTGCCGGAGCAACGGGCGTCGAGGTGGGCGGTGCACTGTTTTCCAAAGTCACCAACGCTTGCTCGGCAGCCTCGAACTGCTGTTGCAGGACGATGAGTTGCGCCTGCTGTTCAAACGTCGGCGGGTGCCCGAAGGCCTTGAGCGACTTGTTCAGTTGCGCCCGGCTCATGGCCAGATCGATCTTGGCTTTTTTCAACGCCGCATCGGCAGTGGCTGCTTTCTGAGCACGCACCCGTTCAAGTGCAGCTTGAACCGGGTCGAGGGAGGGCGCTTCACTGGGCTGCGGCACGGTGCGCTGCGCACGAGCCTGACGTTCCGCGAGTTTCTGTTCTTCCTCACGCTGCAGCCGGGCGTTGCGTTGCTCGAAACGGTGGCGCGCGTGATTGCGTTTGGCCGCGCGGGCTCGCTGTTCCTCAAGGCTGAAGGCCAAACCGCCGACAATCGGTAGCACCGTGGCCAGTGGCAACGGACGCATCTCGATGCAATCCACCGGGCAGGGCGCCACGCAGAGGTCGCAACCGGTGCATTCATCGACGATGACCGTGTGCATCAATTTAGCTGCGCCGACGATGGCGTCCACCGGGCAGGCCTGAATGCATTTGGTACAACCAATACACTCCGCTTCACGGATATAGGCAATCTGCGCCGGGGCCGAACCGCGACTTACATCCAGTTCCAGCACCGGCACTTTCAGCAAATCGGCCAGGGCCGAAATGGTTTCGCTGCCGCCCGGTGGGCACTTGTTGATTGGCTCGCCGTTGGCGATGCCTTCGGCGTAGGGTTTGCACCCGGGGTGGCCGCACTTGCCGCATTGGGTCTGCGGCAGGAGGGCGTCGATGCGTTGAATCAGACTCATGTTTTGATCAGTCCGCTGAATCCGAGAAAGGCCACTGCGATCAGACCGGCGCCGATCAGGTCGATCGGCAGGCCGCGAAAGGGCAGGGGGATATCGTTATCGACGGTGCGCTGGCGCAAGTCGCTGAACAGACTCAGCACCAGCCAGAAACCCAGCCCGGCGCCGAGGCTGAGGGCCGTAGTGTGGAAAAAACCGTTGTCGTCCTGGACATTGATCAGCGCCAGCCCGAGCACGCCGGCATTGCCGAGAAGCAGCGGCCAGAGCCCTTCGAATGAAAGCGTCGACACTACCTTCGACAGTAGCTTCAGCAGCGGCGCGATCAACGACACGCTCAGCGGCAGAAAAACGAACAGACGCAGTGACGCCAGCTCCAGTGGCACCAGCAGCCAGTGGTAGAGCGCATAGCCGAGCATGCCGACGATCAGCATCAGACACGTCGTCGCAATGCCCAGTGCATGAACTTGGCCGCGCTCACTGCTCAGTAGCGGATCGACGCCCAGCGGCCAGTGCAACACGACGTTGTTGATCAGGGCAGCGCTGATAAGCGTAAGAAGCATCTCGGTCATGATCGTGCCGGCAAGAAAAGGCCTGTCTACCTGAAGGTTAGGCATTATCCGGCAAGGAAGGAGGGTGGGCCAGACATGAAAATCCCACCGTCGCGCCGGGCACGACGGTGGGATTCGATTTAGCGCAGAAGCTTACTTGATCCGCTGACCTGGCTTGGCGCCGCTGTCGGGGCTGAGCAGGTAGATTTCCTCACCGCCAGGGCCCGCCGCCATCACCATGCCTTCGGAAATGCCGAACTTCATTTTCCGTGGCTTGAGGTTGGCGATCATCATGGTCAGACGACCATTGAGCTTGGACGGATCCGGATAAGCGCTCTTGATCCCGGAGAACACGTTACGTTGCTCGTCACCGATGTCCAGGGTCAGGCGCAACAGTTTGTCGGCACCTTCCACATGTTCGGCCTTAAGAATCAGAGCGACGCGCAGATCGACTGCCGCAAAGGCATCGAACTCGATCTCCGGCGACAGCGGATCCTTGGCCAGTTCACCGTTGCCGGCAGGCGCCGCATCGCCGGTGTCGGTTGCGCTGGCGGTCAGGTCTTCTTTCGAAGCATCGGTCATGGCTTGCACTTTCACCGGGTCGATACGGGTCATCAACGGTTTGAACTCGTTCAGCTGATGGTTGCTGAGCAGCGTTGCGTGATCGTTCCAGGTCAGCGGCGCGACGTTCAGGAACGCCTCGGCATCGGCGGCCAGCAGTGGCAACACCGGCTTGAGGAAGATCACCAGTTGGCGGAACAGGTTGATGCCCAAGGCGCAGATGGCCTGGACTTCGTCTTGCTTGCCTTCCTGTTTGTTCAGCGACCACGGCGCCTTGTCGGCGATCCAGGCGTTGGCACGGTCGGCCAGGCCCATGATTTCGCGCATCGCACGGGCGAAGTCGCGAGCCTCGTAGGCGTCGCAAATGCCTGGCGCAGCGGCGAGGAACGCGTCGGTCAGCTCTGGTGCGGCGTTACCCGCCACCAGCACACCGGCGTTGCCTTTCTGGATGAAACCGGCGCAACGGCTGGCGATGTTGACGACTTTGCCTACCAGGTCGGAGTTGACCTTCTGCACGAAGTCTTCGAGGTTCAGGTCCAGGTCGTCGACGCCACGGCCCAGCTTGGCCGCGTAGTAGTAGCGCAGGTATTCCGGCGACAGGTGGTCCAGGTAGGTCCGCGCCTTGACGAAGGTGCCGCGGGACTTGGACATTTTCTGACCGTTGACGGTCAGGTAGCCGTGTACGTTGATGCCGGTCGGTTTGCGGAAACCGGCGCCTTCGAGCATCGCTGGCCAGAACAGCGCGTGGAAATTGACAATGTCCTTGCCGATGAAATGGTACAGCTCGGCGGTGGAATCCTTGCCCCAGAACGCGTCGAAATCCAGGTCCGGACGACGGTCGCAGAGGTTTTTGAAGCTCGCCATGTAGCCGATTGGCGCATCCAGCCAGACGTAGAAGTACTTGCCCGGCTCGTCAGGGATCTCGAAACCGAAGTACGGCGCATCGCGGGATATGTCCCACTGCTGCAGGCCGGCGTCCAGCCATTCGGCGATCTTGTTGGCGACCGCGTCTTGCAGGGTGCCGCTGCGGGTCCAGGCCTGCAGCATTTCCTGGAAGTCCGGCAGCTTGAAGAAGAAGTGCTGGGAATCCTTGAGCACCGGCGTGGCGCCAGAGATCGCCGACTTCGGATCCTTCAGGTCGGTCGGTGCGTAGGTCGCACCGCATTTTTCGCAGTTGTCGCCGTACTGGTCTTCGGTGCCGCATTTCGGGCAGGTGCCCTTGATGAAGCGGTCGGCCAGAAACATTTTCTTTTCCGGGTCGAAGTACTGAGTGATCGAGCGCTGGGCGATGTGCCCGGCGTCGCGCAGCTTCAGGTAGATCTGGCTCGACAGCTCACGGTTTTCTTCGGCGTGAGTGGAGTGGAAGTTATCGAAGTCCACCAGGAACTCGGCAAAGTCGGCGCTGTGTTCAGCCTGGACGTTGGCGATCAGCTGTTCCGGGGTGATGCCTTCCTTTTCCGCGCGCAGCATGATGGCCGAACCGTGGGCGTCGTCGGCGCAGACATAAATGCATTGATTGCCGCGGTGCTTCTGAAAGCGCACCCACATGTCGGTCTGGATATATTCCAGCATATGGCCGAGGTGGATCGAACCATTGGCATAGGGCAGGGCGCTGGTGACGAGGATCTTGCGTGGCTCGGACATGGGGCTCGGCTACTTGATGAAACGGAGGTCGGCCACTATAAAGCGCCGGCGCATATTTTTCACCCCCGCGACCGGCATCCACGGTCCTTTGTAGCAGCTGCCGAAGGCTGCGTTCGGCGGCGAAGCCGTCGCCAATCCGGACACCCCGGATTACCTGAAACACCGCGATGTCCGGTTTACGACGGCTTCGCCGCCGAACGCAGGCTTCGCCAGCTGCTACAGGTAGCATTCAGCCATGGGTTATTTGTCACATCCTGAAAGCATGCCGTCCAGGCGAGAGAACAGGTACGATACCCGCCTGATTTTCCAGTCTTGTTATCGGAGTTGCCCATGAGCGCCGTCAATCGCGCAGCGGTGGAAGCCGTCCTTCGCCAATACACCGACCCTTATCTGAACCAGGACCCGGTCAGCGCCGGGTGCGTGCGCAATATCGACATCCAGGGCGATCGCGTCAGCGTCCAGCTGGAGTTGGGCTACGCTGCCGGCCTGTTCAAGAGTGGCTGGTCGCAGATGCTGCAAATGGCCATCGAAGGGCTGGACGGTGTGACAATCGCTCGTGTCGAGATCACCAGCGTGATCGCCGCGCACAAGGCACAGGCGCAGATTCCAGGCCTGACGAACGTTAAAAACATTGTCGCCGTGGCATCCGGCAAGGGGGGCGTGGGCAAATCCACCACCGCCGCCAACCTGGCGCTGGCGTTAGCGCGCGAAGGCGCCAAGGTCGGGATTCTCGACGCGGACATCTATGGTCCGAGCCAGGGCATCATGTTTGGCATCCCTGAAGGCACCCGACCAAAGGTCAAGGATCAGAAGTGGTTCGTGCCGATCGAGTCCCATGGCGTAGAAGTCATGTCCATGGCATTCCTGACCGACGACAACACGCCGATGGTCTGGCGCGGGCCGATGGTCTCCGGGGCATTGTTGCAACTGGTGACGCAAACCGCATGGGGCGACCTGGATTACCTGGTCATCGACATGCCACCAGGCACCGGTGATATCCAGCTGACCCTGGCGCAGAAAGTCCCGGTAGCCGGCGCGGTGATCGTGACCACCCCTCAGGATCTGGCTTTGCTGGACGCTCGCAAGGGCGTGGAGATGTTCCGCAAGGTCAACATCCCGGTGCTGGGCGTGGTGGAAAACATGGCCGTGCACATCTGCTCCAACTGCGGACATGCCGAGCATCTGTTCGGTGAGGGCGGTGGTGTGAAGCTGGCCAACCAGTACGGCGTCGAATTGCTGGCTTCATTGCCGCTGTCGATGGTCATCCGCGAGCAGGCCGATGGCGGCAAGCCAACGGTGATCGCCGAGCCCGACAGCCAGATTGCGATGGTGTACCAGGAACTCGCCCGCCACGTTGGCGCGAGGATCATGTTGCAGGAAGCGGCGACACCGGCGATGCCGAACATAACCATCAGCGACGATTGATCTGCGTCGCCTGTTAAAAGATCGCAGCCTCGCTTCGCTCGACAGCTCCTACATGGATTGGCTTACACCTGTAGGAGCTGTCGAGCGAAGCGAGGCTGCGATCTTTTGATCTTGCTTTAGATCCGCAACCCGCCATCCATTTCCAGAATCCGACCGGTGTAGTAGTCGTTCTCGAAAATGTACGCCGCCGAATGAGCAATCTCTTGCGGCTTGCCCATACGCTTGAGCGGAATCCCGGACGTCATCTTCTCCAGCGCTTCGGGCTTCATGCCCAACGTCATTTCGGTTTCGATAAAGCCCGGTGCAATGCCCGCCACGCGAATACCATAGCGCGCCAGTTCCTTGGCCCAGGTCACGGTCGCGGCAGCGACACCGGCCTTGGCGGCGGAGTAGTTGGTCTGGCCAACGTTGCCGGCGCGGGAGATCGAGGAAATATTGATGATCGCGCCACTGTTTTTCAGCTCGACCATTTTCGCCGCGACTTCACGGGTACACAGGAACACGCCGGTCAGGTTGACGTCGATCACCGCTTGCCATTGGGCCAGGCTCATCTTGGTCATCTCGCCGTCCTTGACCTTCAACAGCAGGCCATCACGCAGGATCCCGGCATTGTTGATCAGGCCATGGATCGCGCCGAAATCTTCGGCAACCTGAGCGACCATGTGCGTCACTTGTTCTTCGTTGGCGACGTTACACAGATAGGCGCGAGCCTCAACGCCCCTGGCTTTGCATGCGGCGACGGCCTCGTCGAGCTTTTCCTGGTTCAAGTCCACCAGCGCCAGCTTCGCGCCTTTGCCTGCGAAATACTCGGCCATGGAACGGCCTAAACCCTGGCAACCGCCAGTGATAATGATTACTTTGTCAGTGAGTTGCATTCGCATGCCCCAATAGGAGGTCAGAGTGGTTTCCTTTAAGAGGGCCTCTCGATCTGCACCTGCTGTGGCTTGGCTGCACATGAGAACTGCCCTGATGGCGTACTGGAAACATATCCCAGTTACCTGTCCGTTTTTTCGACGGATTCTATAGAAGGAGTCATAAATTGAGCGTTGAAGCGGCCAAGAATGCCCGAAAATTGCTTCTCAAGGAATACCGAGGCGTGTTGTCGACCCACTCCAAGGCCATGCCCGGTTTCCCGTTTGGCTCCGTGGTCCCTTACTGCCTGGATGAGCAGGGCCGGCCGCTGATCCTGATCAGCCGTATCGCCCAGCACACGCATAACCTGCAGAAAGACCCGAAATGCTCACTGTTTGTCGGCGAGCGTGGGGCTGAAGACGTGCAAGCCGTTGGTCGCCTGACCTGCCTGGCCGAAGCGGAAAAGCTCGAGGACGAGGCCGCCATCGAAGCAGCGGCCGAGCGCTACTACCGCTATTTCCCGGATTCGCGGAGCTACCACAAGGCCCACGATTTTGATTTCTGGGTGCTCAAACCCGTGCGCCACCGTTACATCGGCGGCTTTGGCGCGATCCACTGGGTTGATCAGCTGACGCTGGCCAATCCGTTTGCCGGCAAAACCGAAGCGGGCATGGTCGAGCACATGAATGCCGACCATGCCAAAGCCATCGCGCATTACGTAGAGCTGGCAGGTTTGCCGAAGGCAGAACCGGCACAATTGGCCGGTATCGACACCGAAGGCATGCACTTGCGCATTGGTCAGGTGCTGTATTGGCTGCCGTTTCAAGCGCCTTGTAATACGCCGACACAAGTCCGGGAAGCCTTGGTTTTCCTGGCTCACGCCGAACATTGGCCGAAAAATGAAGTGGCCGATGCTTGAATTCACGAATCGGCGACGTCATCTAGGGAAGACTGGCAAGGCATTCTTGCGTTGAGGAACCATTTGATGCGCCCTTTTTTATTGCTCTTTGTACTGTTTCCAGTGATGGAGCTGTTCGTATTCGTCAAGGTCAGCAGCGCGATCGGGTTTTTCCCGGCACTGCTGCTGGTCATTCTCGGCTCGATGCTCGGCGTGTTTGTGCTGCGTATCGCCGGTCTGGCCACTGCGCTGCGCGCTCGTGAAAGCCTGAATCGCGGTGAACTGCCGGCCCAGACCATGCTCGAAGGCCTGATGTTGGCCCTGGCCGGCGGTTTGTTGATCCTGCCGGGCTTCGTCAGCGATGTGCTGGGCCTGATCTTGTTGCTGCCGATCACTCGTCGGTTGCTGGCCAACACAATGCGCCGGCGTGCCGAAGCACAAGCCATCCGTCAGCGTGCATTCGCCGACGACCTGCAGCCACGTGGCGGTCCTGCCCCACGCGAGCCTCTGGGCCGGGAGCCGAATGTGATCGAAGGCGAGTTCGAACACCGCGATTCCAAGTAAATCGTTTCACCTGCACGGCACCTTCGGGTGCCGTGTTCGTTTTCGGGGCAGCGACGTAAAAAATTTCGATCCTCGCCCTTGTAATAAGCTTATGCGCCCTTATGTAACGGTCACCGCAAGGTTTCTGGCAATCATGCCAGACAGACTTCCGCGTCTCGCTAGTCGAGGCGCACCCGGCGCCGCCGGATTTGTTAAACCCGCCGGGAATACACCGGCCGATGAAAACCACAATTAGGAGAGATCGACAATGAAGCTTCGTCCTCTGCATGACCGCGTCGTCATCCGTCGCAGCGAAGAAGAAAAGAAAACCGCTGGCGGTATCGTCCTGCCAGGTTCGGCTGCTGAAAAAGCCAACAGCGGTGTAATCCTCGCTGTCGGCACCGGCCGCGTGCTGGACAACGGTGAAGTGCGTGCACTGGCCGTGAAAGTGGGTGACAAGGTTGTGTTCGGCCCGTACTCCGGCAGCAACACCGTGAAAGTTGACGGCGAAGACCTGCTGGTAATGGCTGAGAACGAGATTCTCGCTGTTATCGAAGACTGATCCCCGCTCATTTTCCCGCTACTACAAAGTATTTAAGGAATATCGATCATGGCTGCTAAAGAAGTTAAATTCGGCGACTCCGCCCGCAAGAAAATGCTCGCCGGTGTAAACGTCCTGGCTGACGCAGTAAAAGCGACCCTGGGCCCTAAAGGCCGTAACGTGATTATCGAGAAGAGCTTCGGCGCTCCGACCATCACCAAGGACGGCGTTTCCGTAGCCAAAGAAATCGAGCTGAAAGATCGCTTCGAAAACATGGGCGCGCAGCTGGTCAAAGACGTTGCCTCCCGTGCCAACGATGACGCAGGCGACGGCACCACCACCGCTACCGTTCTGGCTCAATCGATCGTCAACGAAGGCCTGAAAGCCGTCGCTGCCGGCATGAACCCGATGGACCTGAAGCGCGGTATCGACAAAGCGACCATCGCTATCGTCAAAGAGCTGAAAGCCCTGTCCAAGCCTTGCGCTGACACCCGCGCAATCGCTCAGGTCGGCACCATCTCGGCCAACTCCGACAGCTCCATCGGCGACATCATTGCCGAAGCCATGGAAAAAGTCGGTAAAGAAGGCGTGATCACTGTCGAAGAAGGCTCGGGCCTGGAAAACGAACTGTCGGTTGTTGAAGGCATGCAGTTCGACCGTGGCTACCTGTCCCCGTACTTCGTCAACAAGCCAGAGACCATGACTGCCGAGCTGGACGGTCCGCTGATCCTGCTGGTCGACAAAAAGATCTCGAACATCCGCGAAATGCTGCCAGTACTGGAAGCCGTTGCCAAAGCCGGCCGTCCACTGCTGATCGTGGCCGAAGACGTTGAAGGCGAAGCCCTGGCGACTCTGGTTGTGAACAACATGCGTGGCATCGTTAAAGTCGCAGCCGTCAAGGCTCCAGGCTTCGGCGACCGTCGCAAGGCCATGCTGCAGGACATCGCTGTTCTGACGGGCGGTACCGTTATCTCCGAAGAGATCGGTCTGAGCCTGGAAAGCACTACCCTGGAACACCTGGGTAATGCCAAGCGCGTGATCCTGTCCAAAGAAAACACCACCGTGATCGACGGTTCGGGCGTTGAGGCTGACATCCAGGCTCGCGTACTGCAGATCCGTCAGCAAGTGGCCGACACTTCGTCCGACTACGACCGTGAAAAACTGCAAGAGCGTCTGGCCAAACTGTCCGGCGGCGTTGCAGTGATCAAGGTTGGCGCCGGTTCCGAAGTTGAAATGAAAGAGAAGAAAGCCCGCGTTGAAGACGCCCTGCACGCTACCCGTGCAGCCGTTGAAGAAGGCGTGGTACCTGGCGGCGGCGTGGCACTGGTTCGCGCACTGCAGGCTATCTCCGAGCTGAAAGGCGACAACGATGACCAGAACGTTGGCATCCAGTTGCTGCGTCGCGCTGTTGAAGCGCCACTGCGCCAGATCGTTGCCAACTCCGGCGACGAGCCAAGCGTAGTAGTCGACAAGGTCAAGCAGGGTTCGGGTAACTACGGTTACAACGCTGCTACCGGCGAATACGGCGACATGATCGAAATGGGTATCCTGGACCCGGCTAAAGTGACTCGTTCGGCTCTGCAAGCGGCTTCGTCGATTGCCAGCCTGATGATCACCACCGAAGCCATGATCGCTGAGATCAAGGAAGACGGTCCAGCTGGCGGCGGCATGCCAGACATGGGCGGTATGGGCGGCATGGGCGGCATGATGTAAGCCAGCCTTACCCCCTACGAAAAAACCCCGCCTGCGCTAAGCAGGCGGGGTTTTTTTTTATTACCCGGATTCTGAGATTCACATCGGACTATTGTGGGAGCGAGACCGGCTTGCCGGCGAAAGAGGCCGTGTCATTCAACATCAATGTTGAATGACAAACCGCTTTCGTCGGAACGCCGCCCGGAGCCGGCTCCCACAGGGGATTTGCGGTGTTTCAGGTGTTGACCGGTTGTGCTTCGGACTCTCTTTCGGTCTTCGAGGCCGGTTTATACAAAATGCAGTAATAGGCCCCAAAACAGATCAGCCAGCAGAAAATCGCTGTCCACACGTTGTGCGAGAAGAAGTGCGCACCCTGCATCATCCGGCTCACGGAAAACACCGTGCCCAGGGCGAAGGCGAAAACAAACGCTTTACGGGCCAGGCGCGGGCGACGATCACGCAGTACAAAGAACAACGCAAACAGCGAGAAACCGGTAGCCGCATGACCACCGGGCCAGCAACGGCCAGGTTTGTCGGTAGGCGGGCGCGGGCTGAGCAGTTCGCTGTAGGTTTCGTGACCGCCGAACTGCTCCAGGCTCCAGGGGCATTGCACCGCCGTCACCGCTTTGACCGGAGTGACAAAGGCTGTCGCCAGTGCCAGCGACAGCACCAGACAGCCCAACTCCCGTTTGAACGGCTTGAGCTTGTCGACGAAAAAGGAGGCAATGAAACCGAAGATCGCAAGCACCGAAAAGGCGATGACCACTTGTTTGGCCCGGTCGTGCACGATGTCTTCCAGAAAGCGATTGTGCCGCCCGATGAACTCACCCGCGACCGGGTCATAGAACAGCTTGGCAAGGGACATGTCCAGGGACGTCAGTTCGAGCAGCAGTAGAGTGATTGCCGCAATGGCGGGAATTCCCAGGCACACCCAGAAATTGAGAGGGCGAGAGGCGGGACGGACAGCAGTTGACGACATGATGGATCCTGAACAATAGAAAAGCGGAATCTGATCGTTGTTGATCGGCAAGTCTTCTTTACCTGCGCTGCCAGCCGTGTGGCCGGCGACGAAGGCGAAGATTGTATTATCGAACCACGGCTTTTTGCGCGCCTGATCGAGAAACTGACCAATGGCATAGTCGGTGTACTTCACTGCACCGTCGCGGGCCACTTTAGCCATGTTGCGATTTGATAGTAATAAACTTGTTAATCCCCACATTTAGCGGGTGAATCGATTGGCACGATCCCCAACCCTAGCTCTGAGCCACCGTTGGCCTTAAGCTGCGCGGGCCAAGACGGCCGTTACTGTGTACGGAGTAGATGCCCATGCGAATTTTATTGGTTGAAGACAACCGCGATATCCTGGCCAATCTGGCCGATTACCTGGGGCTCAAAGGCTATACCGTGGATTGCGCGCAGGACGGTTTGTCAGGCTTGCACCTGGCGGCCACCGAGCATTACGACTTGATCGTGCTCGACATCATGTTGCCTGGTATTGACGGCTACACCCTGTGCAAGCGTCTGCGTGAAGACGCCCGGCGCGACACACCGGTGATCATGCTCACCGCTCGCGATCAACTGGACGACCGCCTTCAAGGCTTCAAATCCGGCGCCGACGACTACCTGATCAAACCCTTCGCCCTATCCGAACTGGCCGCGCGCATCGAAGCCGTCATGCGCCGTACCCAGGGTGGAGGTCGCCGCACTTTGCAGGTCGCCGATCTGAACTACGACCTCGATACCCTTGAGGTGACCCGCGAAGGTCGCCTGCTGAAACTCAACCCGGTCGGCTTGAAGCTACTGGCCGTGCTGATGCAGAAAAGCCCTCACGTCCTGCGTCGCGAAATTCTCGAAGAGGCTCTTTGGGGCGATGACTGCCCGGACAGCGACAGCTTGCGCAGTCACGTGCACCAATTGCGTCAGGTGATCGACAAACCGTTCGCCAAGCCATTGCTGCAAACCGTGCACGGCGTGGGTTATCGCTTGGCCGAGGGGCGTAATGGAGTTTAAGCAGAGCCTCGCTCAACGGATCATCATCGCCTTTGCGCTCATGAGCGCCCTTGTAGCGGGAGCCTTCGCCATGGGCATCATGGCGACTGTGCACCTGATGGAAGAAAAACTGATATCGGGCGGCCTGGGTGGCGATCTTCAGCGACTGTTGCTGATGGACAGTGTCACGGACTGGAGACATCGCCCCGAACCGGACCAACTGTTCTATTTCAGCGGCGGGCCGGGCGACTTCCAGTTGCCTAAGGATTTGCGCCACCTTGAGCCAGGTTTTCACGAAGTGTTTCGTGAAAACCTGTCGTACCATGCCATGGTCGAAATCGTCGACGGTCGGCGTTACGTGCTGTTGCAGGATCAAAGCGATTTCGAAGAGCGTGAGCGCGTGCTGTTTGCCGTGGTGCTGGTGGGCTTTGTACTGAGCCTGGCATTGGCAGTGTTTCTCGGCTGGGTGCTGGCGCGCAAGGTGATGGCGCCCGTGGTGCGGCTGGCCCGTCAGGTTCGCCACCGTGATCAATTGTTGGGGCTGGCACCGCCACTGGCACCGGATTACGCGGCCGATGAAGTGGGCGAACTGGCTGTGGCCTTCGACACGACACTGGGGCGCTTGCGCCAGGCGTTGAGCCGGGAGCGACTGTTCACCAGTGATGTCAGCCACGAACTTCGCACCCCCTTGATGGTGCTGGCCAGCTCGTGTGAGCTGCTGCTGGAAAACCCCGGCATTGATCAACGCGGCCGTGCTCAGGTCGAGCGAATCGCCCGTGCCTGTGAGGAGATGCGTGAGCTGGTGCAAACCTTCCTGATGTTGGCCCGCGCACAACGTGAAGACGCCAGCATGTCACCACAGCAGTCTGTGAGCCAGGTAGCCAATGGACTGCTTACGCTATGGCGCGAGCCGATCGAGGCCAAAGGGCTGAAGCTGATCTTCGAACCGTGCAATCCGCACGGTACGGAGAGTCCTTACAACGCAACGCTCCTGCACGCCGTCATGGGTAACTTGCTGCGTAACGCACTGCATTACACCGAGACCGGGTTCATCCGTCTGACTCTGACGCCCACGGGTTTCGTGGTCGAGGACAGTGGGGTGGGCATTCCCGAGGAAAAGCGCGAGGCGATGTTCGAGCCTTTCGTTCGTGGCTCTGAAAAACGCGGTGAGGGCCTGGGGCTGGGGCTCTCGCTGGTGCAGCGGATTTGCGAAAACCAGGGTTGGAGCGTCAGCCTGACGACCATGAAACCCAATGGCTGCCGCTTTCACGTGGAGTTGCATCCCTCGAAGGCGGCCTGATCGATTTATTCAAGGCGACTCGCCCCGAGCCATCGCGGTCGTACATCACTAAATTTTCACAGGTGCGTAACCTGACACTGACACCAATGTACCTAAGTTAGTGCTTATCAGTCGTTAGGAGACCTTGATGATGGACGGCCCGATCAAACTGGATTTTTCCGAAAAATACGACGATCAGCACGCTCAACACTACCTGCGCAAGTATAAGGACGGGTTAGGCCGGCGCCTGTCCCACTGGCGTGATGAACAACTGGCCCGTAAGGCGCTGGCACTGGTCGATGAGCCGGGGCTGGTCCTTGATTTGCCGTGTGGCGAAGGGCGTTTCTGGCCATTGCTCGCAGAGAAAAGCAATCGCGCAATCATCGGTGCCGACAACTCCGAGTCAATGCTGAAGATCGCCATGCAGACGCAACCCGCCGATGTGGTGAAAAGGGTGCAACCCATGCTCATCTCGGTATTTGACATCGCCTTGCCTGATAACGCCGTCGACAGCATTTTCTGCATGCGCTTGTTCCATCACATCGGTGAAGCCGAGCATCGACTGGCGATTTTACGTGAGCTGGAGCGTGTCACCCGTGACAGTGTGATCCTTTCGTTGTGGGTGGACGGCAATTTCAAAGCGTGGCAACGCAAGCGTGCAGAGAAAAGCCGTGGGCAGGTCGGTTACCAAAACCGATTTGTGTTATCGGCTGCCACTGTAGAAAAGGAATTCGAACAGGCGGGTTTTCGTATCCAGGAACAACTGGACTTTTTGCCACTCTATGCAATGCGGCGAGTGTACGTATTACGCAAGAGGTGACCGGCTGGCGCTCCGATCGATCTCTTGACCGCCCGTCGTGCCGCTGCCCATGACATGCAGCAACTGCGTCGCCGCTCGTCGTTCAGGACGACGGACCGGGAAAAATTCGACTACTTTTATAAGACGGCGTTTGGCAGCGCTATCAAGGGTTTATAGCAATGAAACTCGAAATTGCACGAGGTATATTTTTGACGGGAGCCTTGGCAGTGGCTTCACTGGCGGTGGCGGCCTGGGAGCAGCCCCGCACGCAAGTCCTCAGTTCAATGAGCGCTGACGCTCAATGTTCTATGCCACGCGTAGCCAAGGCCTCCGTGGCAACTCGCCCCGATCATGATTTGTTGCTGTTCATGTTCGGACTTTCTCAAGGATTGAGGCCGCAAAGTTGAACAGATTAAAGCCAAAATAAAAGGCCTCCAATGCGAGGCCTTTTTTTTTGCGCCCTTCAATCTTGCACCCCCCCTGTAGGAGCGAGCCTGCTCGCGAAGGTGTGTCATTCGACACCGATGCAGCTGACACACCTTCGCGAGCAGGCTCGCTCCCACAGGGGATTATGTATGTTCCTTAGGCTTATCGGGTTTTGCCAACAGCGTGTACACGCAAGGCAACACGAACAAGGTAAACAGTGTTCCGATGGACATCCCCGTGGCGATCACTGTGCCGATGTCGAATCGACTGACGGCGCCCGCGCCCGTGGCGATGATCAATGGCACCATGCCAAACACCATCGCGGCGGTCGTCATCAACACCGGACGCAGACGTATCGCCGCCGCTTCCTCCACCGCCTCGCGGGGCGTCAGGCCTTTGTCTTTGCGCAGCTGGTTGGCGAACTGGACAATCAGGATCCCGTGCTTGCTGATCAGACCGATCAACGTCACCAATCCCACCTGGGTGTAGATGTTCATGCTCGACCAGCCCAGGAACAGTGGGATCAATGCGCCGCAAATAGACAGGGGGACCGTCACCAGAATCACCAGCGGATCGCGGAAGCTTTCGAACTGGGCGGCCAGTACCAGGAAAATAATCGCCAGTGCCAGGCCAAAGGTGACCCACAGCGCGCTGCCTTCCTGGACGTATTGGCGCGATGCGCCGGCATAGTCGAAGGCATAACCTGCCGGGGCCTCTTCGCGGGCGATCTGGCGCACGGTGTCGATGGCTTCCCCCATACTCACCAGCGGGACGCCGGAAAGGATGGCCGAGTTGAGCTGCTGGAACTGGTTCAACTGCCGCGGTCGCGCCCGGTCGGTCACGGTGATCAGGGTCGACAGGGCCAGCAGTTCGCCTTGGGTGTTCTTGACGTAATAGTTGTTCAGCCAGTCCGGGGTACTGCGGAAGGGTCGTTCAACCTGAGCAATGACTTTGTAGCTGCGGCCTTCAATGGTGAAACGATTGATCTCCGCTTCACCCAGCAACGTCGCCAGTGTGCCGCCCAGCTCCTGCATCGATACGCCCATCTGCGCCGCCTTGGCACGATCAATGTCCACCACCACTTCCGGTTTGTCGAATGCCAGGTCGACGTCGGCGAAGGCAAACTTGCCGGTTGCCAGCGCCCGCTTTTTCACCCGGTCAGTCACTTCCAGCAGCGACTCGTAATCGTTGGCGGAGTTGATGACAAACTGAAAGGGCAAGCCCTGGCCAGTGCCCGGCAGGGAAGGCAGGTTGAAGCCGAAAATCTGTAACCCGGGGATGCTTGCCAGCTTGGCCTGGACCTGCGGAAGGATCTGCATCTGGGTCCGGTGGCGCTCGTTCCACGGTTTGAGCAGGAAACCGCCGACCCCCGATTGCACACCATTGAATCCATTGATCTGGAACGAAGAGTAGTACTCGGGAAACGCCTTGAAGATCGTGACGAACTCGTCCGTGTAGGTGCTCACGTAGTCCAGGTTGGTCGGTTGCGGGGCGTTGGCCAGCATGAAAATGATGCCTTGGTCCTCGTCCGGTGCCAGTTCCGATTTGGTGAACTTGAGCAGCACCGGAATCAGGCACAGCACGATCACCGCGAACACCAGCACCACCGGCCGGGTGTTGAGCGTGCCATGGAGCAGGCTCCGGTAACGGCGCTTGAGACCTTCGAAAATCAGGTCGAGGCGATGAGCCAGGCCGCTGGGGTTTTCATCGTGACGCAGGAGCAGGGCGCACATCATCGGCGATAGAGTCAGCGCGACAATGCCAGAGATCACCACGGCCCCGGCCAGGGTCAGGGCGAACTCCTTGAACAGCGCTCCGGTCAGCCCCGTCAGGAAACCGATCGGGGCATAGACTGCCGCCAGTGTGATGGTCATCGAGATCACTGGCATGGCGATTTCCCGGGCGCCCTCGATGGCTGCCTCCAGCGGCGTCTTGCCCTCTTCGATGTGCCGATGGATGTTTTCCACCACCACAATGGCGTCGTCGACCACCAGCCCGATGGCCAGGACCATTGCCAGCAAGGTCAGCAGGTTGATCGAGTAACCCATCATCTGCATGAAAAACATCACGCCAATCATCGACAGCGGGATAGTGACGACCGGGATCACCACTGAGCGCAGCGCCCCGAGGAACAGGAACACCACCACGATAACGATCAGCACCGCTTCAAACAGGGTTTTGATCACCTCGTTGATTGAGGCCTGGATGAACAGCGTGGCGTCGTAGGCGATTTCACCTTTGAGGTTCGGCGGCAGCTGGGCCTCCAGGTCCGGCATGATCTTGCGCACTTCCTTGATCACGTCCAGCGGGTTGGCGCCGGGCGTGGCCTTGATGCCGATATACACCGAGGGTGTGCCACCAAAGGAGCTGATGGTGTCGTAGTTTTCCGCGCCCATTTCAACCCGCGCCACATCGCTGAGCAGCACGCGACTGTCGCCTTCGACCTTGAGCGGAATCGCGGCAAAGGCTTCGGCGGATTTGAGCTCGGTGTTGGCATTGATACTGGTGACCACGTACTCGCCTTTCACTTCGCCGGCAGCCGAGAGGAAGTTGTACTGGCGCACCGCGTTGGTGACGTCGCTGGCGCTCAAGCCGAAACCGGCCAGTTTTACCGGGTCCAGCCACAGGCGCATGGCGAATACCTGATTACCGAGAATCTCGGCTTCGGCCATCCCCGGCAGGGTCGCGAGTTTCGGCTGGATGACCCGGGACAAGTAGTCGGTAATCTGCGGGTTGCTCAGTTCCTTGCTGAAGAAACTGATGTACATCAGCGCCGAGGCATCGGCGGCTTCCTTGCTCAGTACCGGGTCTTCAGCGTCCTGGGGCAGCTTGTTTTTCACCTCGTTGGCCTTGGCCAGCAGTTCGGTAAACAAGCGATCACTGTTGGAGCCGACGCGGGCGTAGATCGAAATCACCGAGAAGTTCTGGCGGCTGACCGAGGTCATGTAATCAATACCCTCGGCGCTGGCCAGGCTCTGCTGCAGCGGTTGGGTGATGTAACCCTGGATGGTTTCGGCGTTGGCCCCAGGGTAGGCGGTGGTCACCGTGATCAGGGCGTTTTCCATTTGCGGGTACTGGCGCAGCGGCAATTTGCTCCAGGCCTGGAAGCCCAGCAGCACAATCAGCAGGCTGATCACGGTGGCGAGCACCGGGCGACGGATGAACGGGTCGGTAAAAGCCATGGGGATTCCTTGATCAGTCCGCGCGCGGCTGACTGCTCTTTTCGGCGAGGGTCTTGTCGTCGCTGATGGCAATGTGCGCGCCGTTGTCCAGTTTGATCTGGCCGGCAGTGACCACTTTTTCGCCGTTCTGCACGCCCTTGGTAATCATCACCTGCCCATCGCGGCGCTCGCCTGTTTCGATGAAGCGGCGCTCGGCGATCAGGATCGGCTGGCCCTTGTCGTCCTTTTCGACGGTGCCGTCTTCGGCCTTTTTCTGCGCGACAACATAGAGCGAGTTGCCGTACAGCGTGTAGGTGATCGCGCTTTCGGGCACCACAATGCGCGGCTGCGGGTCTGGCAACAGGACCTGCAGGCTGGCAAACATGCCCGGCAGCAGTTTGCCGTCAGGGTTGGCCAGGGTGGCGCGGACCTGAACGTTGCGCGTGCTGTTCTCGAGTTTCGGGTTGATTGCACTGATGGTGCCGGGAAAGGTCTGGGACGGATAGGCCGCGACAATGACTTCTACCGGCTGGTTAATGGCGATCTTCGGTACCGATTGCTCGGGGATGAAAAAGTCGACGTAGAGACTGCTGAGGTCTTGCAGGGTGGCGATCATGGTGCCGGTGGCCACATAGTCGCCGACGTCGACCTGGCGAATGCCGATGGTGCCGCTGAACGGCGCCAGGATGCTTTTTTTACCGAGCGCAGCCTTGAGCTGGTTGACCGTGGCCTTGCTCTTTTTCAGGACCGCCGAGAGTCGGTCGAACTCGCCTTTGGAAATGGCCTGGCTACCGACCAGTTGACTGCCACGGTTGTAATCCAGCTGCGCCAGCCCGAGGTCGGCAAGCGCGGTTTCCAGCAGGGCGCTTTCTACGGCGCTGTCGAGCGTAACGATCGGCTGGCCGGCCTTGACCCTCTGACCTGACTGGAACTGCACATCCGTGACGGTGCCGTCGGTCTCCAGGCTAAGGTCCACCCCTTGCAATGCCTTCAACGTACCGACGGTGGGCAAACGGACTTGCCACGGGCGCTCGGTGGCAGTGGCCACAGCGACACTTATCGGCGGTTTCGGCGCGGAGAAGCCTTGAACCATCGTGTAGATGGAGAAGGCTTTGTAACCGGCGAGCACCAGCACGACCAGCAGAACAACACCCAACATGATCAGCATGCGGCGACGCAGCATAGTTCCATTTCCTTGGAGAAAATCAGGTGAGACAGTCGGGAACATTACTCCGAGTGCGCGGCTGATTCCAACTGACACCTTTCGAAATGGCTACCCCCTGCGTTCGGCTACTGTAGGAGCGAGGCTTGCCTGCGAAGGCGTCAGTTCTGACACCCCGCGTTATCGTTCTTCGCGAGCAAGCTTCGCTCCTACAGGTCAGATGTTCAGATGAGGTGCAGGTGGTTGTCCCAAAGGCCGGCAGGGAGCTCAAGCGGTTTTGCAACTAGATCGGTCTGACGGCAATCGTAGTACCGGCAGCGTCCTTGACCGGAGGTCACGACAAAACCGTCGGCCACGGCCCCGACCCCGGCGCAATCGGCAAGCGGCGCGTCCAGGCGCACTTCAGCGCTGTCCAGGTCCCAGATGAAAAAGCGGTTGCCCCGAGGCGCGGTCAACGCGACCAGACGAAGTTCGCTGTGCACCGCGACGCTGGCGGTGTAATGCCCCATGGCTTGCAGTTGATGCTCGGGGACCGGGAAGGCCACGAACGGTTGGCCGGGACGTTTGATGGCCAACAACTGCGACAGCTCGTGAGCATCGCCCATGAACTGTTGGCCCGCGACGATGGTGCCGTCGCCGGCAATGCCCAAATGCCGCACGCTGTTCATCTGTTGGGCGAGGGTTTCCTTGCTCAACAGGGTGCCGTCGCGTTGCATCAGCACCAGGCTCGGTTCCATGGCATTGAGGTTCATCTCGACCCGGCTTTCGGCCTCGGTGCGAATCCCGCCGTTGGCCACTACCAGGGTTTCGCCGTCCGGCATCCACGACACTTGATGCGGGCCGACGCCGTGGGTAGGAATCTCGCCGCTGTGGATAAGTTGCCCCTCTTCAAACTTATACACACCCAGCACGCCGCGACCTGGATCTGAGGTGTCGTTCTCGGTGGCGTACAGCCAGTCGCCGCTCTTGTGAATTACCGCATGACCGTAGAAGTGCCGGTTCGGTTGCGAGACCACGGTTTGCAGCAGCGCGCCATCGCGCAGGTCGATCAGGTAACTCTCGGTGCCCGGCCTGCGGGCGACGAATAGCGCAATCGGCAGCGTCGGATGGTTGATGATGTCATGGCAACGCTGGCCGACCTGGGTCGCAAACACCCGGGTGCCGTCCAGCCGATAGCCGACGGCATAATGCTTGCCGTCGTTATCGTCCCGCGCCGAGAGCAGCAGCGGGCTTTTGTCCTTATGCCTGAACAGCGTCCAGCCGCCCAGTGTCACTGCTCCCAGCAGTAAACTACCTAACGTCAGAGCCTGGCGTCGCAGCATGGCACTCACCCTCATCAGTCACCGTCGTTGGCGTTGAAGCCCAGTTGAATGCCCAGCGCCTTGGCCAATTCGCCTTCGTGCAGGCGATGGACGACGTTGAGGCTGTCGTAGAGGTCATTGAGTTGCTGGCGACCCGCATCGTCGTTGAGCATTTCGGTCAGCGAGCGCTGGTTGCTGGCGAACAGTTTCAGGGAGGCGGCGTAGGCGGCGTCGATCTTGTCGGCCAGCGCTTTGTGCTCACTCGGCAACAGACCGCGCAGGCCTTTGTTGTCGACACCTTCCCACACCGTTTTGGCGGCAGCGAGACTGGCTTCCATGCCGGTCAGGGACGATTGGCTGCGCCAGGCATCGGCCTGGAACGGTTGCGGCACGCCTTTAGTCTGGCGGCCCATCGGCGTGCCGAGTTTTTTCTTCAGGGTGTCGAGTGCGGTGACTTGCACGCGCAGCAGGTCAGCGATGGCTTCGTGGGAATCGGCGTAACGCTGGTTCGGGAATTTGCTCATCTGCGCGAGCATGCCGTCAGTGCTGTTCCAGCTGTTCAGAATCTCTTGCGCCAGCTGTTTCTGACGTTCGCCAATGGCCTTGAGCAGTGGGCAATACTTGGCCTTTTGCGCATCGTTGGCCACGTCCGGTTTGCTGTCGAACAGAATGTATTCGTAGGCCGAGAGGCCTTGTACCACGACGCTGGACTTGGCCAGGGCGGCGGCATCGATTTGCGGTTGCGCAGTGACCAGTTGCTCGACCTGACGGCCGACGAGGTTTTTCTTATCCGGCCAGAATTGCACCTGCCAGGCGCGATTGCCCTCGGCCAGCGGCCCGATCAGCAGCGGTTGCAACTCGGCCCAGGCCTTTTGCGCATGCAGGAAATCGGCGCGGGCGGTGTCGAGGTTTTCCTTGCCTTCGCAGTAGGCCAGTGCGCTGACAGCCAATTGGCGGTCGGCTTCAACCCAACGGGTGTAGGTCGGCAGGATCACTGATTTGGCGATTGCCGCCGAAGTGACGGCCTGCGGGTCCTGAGGCGAACAGGCGCCCAGGGCCAGTGCTGCAAGGCTGGTGAACAACAATTTGGGACGGAACATTCGGGCTCCCGCTATGGACACGTATTAAAGGGAATTCAAAAACGCCAGCAACGCTGCGCGCTGCTCGGCATTGAAAGACAAAACCTGTTGCTGCGCGCCTTTGGCTTCGCCGCCGTGCCAGAGCACGGCTTCAAGCAGATTGCGGGCGCGGCCGTCATGCAAAAACTGAGTGTGGCCACTGACCGCTTGCGTCAAACCGATGCCCCACAACGGCGGCGTGCGCCAATCGCGGCCACTGGCCTGGAATTCGCTGCGGTTGTCGGCCAGGCCGTCGCCCATGTCATGCAGCAGCAGATCGCTGTAGGGGCGAATCACTTGATTGGCCAGTTCAGGTTCGGCGGCGTTGGCGGCGGTGGTGTATTTGGGGGTGTGACAGGACTGACAACCGGCCTGGAAAAACAACGTTTTGCCGGCCAGCACGTCGGGCGCGCTGACATGGCGACGGGCGGGAACCGCAAGGTTACGGCTGTAAAACAGCACCAGGCGCAGGATGTTGTCGCTGACTTCTGGTTCGCCATCGGGGCCGCTGCCATTCGGTGCCTGTTTGCAGGCCGTTTGTGCGTCGGTGCAGTCATCAACGGTTTTCAGACTGGTCGTGAGCCCCATGTCACCAGAAAACGCATGAGCATTTTGCTGGTTGAGGTTGGGTTGCCCGGCTTTCCAGCCAAATCGGCCGAGAACGGTTTTTTGCTGCGCGTCATCCCAGACCCGGTTCGGGCGTCCGGCGATGCCGTTTTTGTCGGCGGCTTGTGCGGCAGCATTGGCCAGGATCGCTTCCTCGGGAATCGCTTCGAGCAAGCCCAGGCCAATCATCGGCGGCGCGACCCTGGCCGAGAAACGGGTGTCGGGGTGCATCGGGCCATAGCCGAGCCGGGTGATGTTCAGGCTCGGCTTGCGCAACTCGACGTCGGTGCCGTCCTTGAAGCGCACGGCAACCGGCGTGTAATCGACGCGCACCTTGCCTTCCGGGGCGACGCCAGGCACGGCCATGTCCTGCAATTGCCCGCCGTAGACCGGCTCCGGAACGACGCCGAGCCGTTCGATCACGTTGGCATAGGCCGGCGCATCGGGAATCGACAGGCGCACCAGCATGGACACGGCATTCGGCGAATCCGGGGTTGGCGGATGGCCACGGCCGTCCTTGATGTGGCAACCCTGACAGGCGTTGGTGTTGAACAGCGGGCCGAGGCCGTCCCGGGCGGTGGTGGTCGACGGCGCGATCACCCACGGGCTTCGGAAGAAACTGTTGCCGACGCTGAAGTCCACCCGCCGTGACGGCGGCAAGTTAGCGGAAGGCAGGGAGAATGAGTTCTGATCGGTCTTGCGCACAGTGGCGCTGCCACCGGACCGGGCTTCACCGGGTTCGGCCTTGGTAAAGCGCGGGGCGTCATCGCAGGCACTCAGGCCCAGGGCCAGAAACAGAGCGGACAAGCGAAGCAGCAGCGGGGACATCAGGCATCCTGCAAAACGAGCAAAACAAGGGCGCAAAGTCTAACAGGGCAGGGGAGTTTGAATAAGAGGAATTATCGTTTGGTTGATGTGGAGCAGGGTTTATCCGGAAACCACGATCCCCTGTAGGAGCGAGCTGTGTTCGTGGGCATGAAAAAGGCGACCCGAAGGTCTAATGCCAGTCAGTTAAGAAAATCTCAGGCGAAACACGCTCTTGGTAGCAGCTGGCGAAGCCTGCGTTCGGCTGCGCAGCAGTCGTAAAATCAGGCGGCGCGGTGTTTCAGGAAGACCTTGCGCTCAGGTTTTACGACTGCTGCGCAGCCGAACGCAGGCTTCGCCAGCTGCTACAGATCGCGTTACGGCTTAACTGACTGGCATTAGCCCGAAGGTCGCCTCTTTGTTCAGTCAGCGTTGATCAAAATTCGTGATCAGCGTTGTCCGGGTTCAGGTCGGTGATGCCCAGTTTGGCAGCGGCGGTTTCGATCGAACCGGTCTGTTTGACCAGGGAAGCAATAGCGTCGCGGACGATCTGATTGCCAGCGGTGTTTCCGGCAGCGATCAGTTGGTCGTAATGCTCACCCTTGTTGGCGTGATCAACCATGACCTGGATCTTGGCTTCGGTCGTGGCCAGATCAGCTTTCAGGGCAGTGTCGGCAGCCGGATCAACGGCGGCCACCAGGGACGACAGGCTGGCGCCGGTCATTTTGGTGCCGTCGACGCGGGTGTATTCGCCCAAATACACGTTACGAATGCCTTTGGCATCGTAGAAGTGTGAATTGTGGGTGTTGTCGCTGAAGCAATCCTGTTCGTCTTCAGGGGAGTTGGCTTCCAGGGAAACCTTCATGCGCTCGCCCGCCAGCTCGCCCAGGGACAGACTGCCCATGCCGAACAACATTTTGCGCAGGCCGGTTTCAGTTGGTTCCGCTTCCAGCTTGGCGCGGTAGTTGTCGGCCACGTTCGGCTTCCAGTTACCGACCATTTCTTCCAGGTCGCTGACCAGCAGTTGGGTCACGGATTTCAGGTAAGCGCGACGGCGATCATTGTGACCGCCAGTAGCGCCGGCGCCTTCCAGGTAGTCGGAAGCAGGGCGGTTACCGGCACCAGGGCCAGTGCCGTTAAGGTCCTGGCCCCAGAGCAGGAATTCGATGGCGTGGTAGCCAGTAGC
Source organism: Pseudomonas sp. IT-P253 (assembly GCF_949768125.1). Lineage (NCBI taxonomy): Bacteria > Pseudomonadati > Pseudomonadota > Gammaproteobacteria > Pseudomonadales > Pseudomonadaceae > Pseudomonas > Pseudomonas sp. IT-P253. The sequence goes on from NZ_CATKPT010000066.1 coordinate 82,597, forward strand.
GACGTTGGCCTCGGAACCGCCCAACTCGTTCAGGCTGGCGAGTTTTGCCGGGGTGAGGTCTTGTACGTCGACCTTGTCTTCGCCGATCTGAATTTCGGTGTTGGCGATGATATTGGCCGTAGCCCCCGGGTTACCGAGTGCGTGTTCGTAGGATTTGTCGACGTAGTCGATCAGGCCTTCATCCAGAGGCCAGGAGTTAACCTGACCTTCCCAGTCATCAATGATGGTGTTGCCGAAGCGGAACACTTCACTCTGCAGGTAAGGAACGCGAGCAGCAATCCAGGCCTCTCTGGCGGCTTTGAGTGTGTCGGCGTTCGGCTTCGCAAGGAAGGCATCGACGGCAGCTTGCAGGTTTTTCGCGGTGGATTCGGCATCACTGTAAACGGCGAAGACCATGTCGGCGTAATGCGCAACAACGGCTTTGGCGGCAGCTTCATCGACTTTGCTGGCAGCGGCGGGAGCCTTGGCTGGAGCGGTCGTGGCGGCGACTGGTGTAGGCGCTTGCGCCGCGACGGCCTTGTCTTTGCCTTCGCCACAACCAGCGAGGGAAATAGCGATGGCCAACAGACTGGCGGTGGCCAGAGGCATACGAATCATGGCGAACATCCTGCTTCGAAAAAGGGTGGAATGGCGCTGCACGCGCGCAAAGCTGCGACATAATGCAAATCTTTCGCATTATGTGTAAAGCGTTGTAGCTGGAAATATTTCTTATTCAGCTTAAACGATCGCAGCCTCGTTTCACTCTGTAGGAGCGAGCTTGCTCGCGATGGACGTGAACGATGACGGGTGTTCTCTGAAAAAATGCGCGGCCTTCAAATTCTTCGCGAGCAAGCTCGCTCCTACACAGAGTACGATTTTTTTACAGAATAGCCGCATTAGTGCGCTGGGCCTGTTTCAGGTAGGCACCCAGCTCCCGTGCCGGCAGCGGTTTGCTGTAGAAATAGCCCTGACCTTCGTGACAGCCTTCAGAGATGATGTAGGCCTCTTGCTCGGCGGTTTCCACGCCTTCGGCAATCACCTGCATGCCCAGGCTTTTGCCCAACTGGATAATGGCCCGAACGATGGTCGCATCGTCGTCGTCATCGAGCAGGTCCTGAACGAAGCTCTTGTCGATCTTGATCTTGTCCAGCGGCAGGCTTTTCAGATAGCTCAATGACGAATACCCGGTGCCGAAGTCGTCAATGGCGATCAGCGCGCCGGAACGACGCAGGCTCAGAAGGTGCTGGGCGGCGGTGCTGATGTCTTCCATCAGGCCGGTTTCGGTCACTTCCAGTTCCAGGCTGCGCGGTGGCAGGCGATAGATCTGAAGCAGGTTATTGACCACTCGCGGCAGCTCGGCATGGTGCAGTTGCACTGTGGACAGGTTCACCGCCATGCGCAGGTCGCCGAAACCCTGGTCATGCCAGTCGCGCAATTGCTTGCACGCCTGGTCCAGTACCCATTCACCAATGGCGATGATGGTGCCGTTCTGTTCGGCGAGGGGGATAAACAGGTCCGGCGGCACCAGCCCGTGTTCAGGATGTTGCCAGCGAATCAACGCCTCGACGCCCACCACGCGGTGATCGCGATAGCTGATCTGCGGTTGATAGACGAGGTAGAACTGATCGCGGGCCAAGGCGTCGCGCAGGTCTTTTTCCAGCTCGCGACGGCGGCGCATTTCGGTGTCGACGCTGGCAATATAAAACTGGTATCGGTTGCGCGAGCGCGTCTTGGCCAGCGTCATGGTTTGTTCGGCTTTTTGCAGCAACTTTTCGGTGCTGTTACCGTCCTCGGGGAACAGCGTGATGCCGATGGTGGCGCGCAGGCGAATCTCTTGATGATCGAGGGCAAACGCCGCTTCCAGGTCATCGAGAATGCTTTGGGCCAGTTCGGCTGCTTCGTAGGGTTGTTCGATATCAGCCTGAACCAGGGCGAACTGGTCGCCGCCGAGGCGAGCAAGGGCGCCAAGGCGACCACTGTGGGCTCGCAAGCGATCGGCCAAGGCCAGCAACAGTTGGTCGCCGGTCTGGTAGCTGAACTGTTCGTTGATGCCCTTGAAGTCATCGAGGCCGACACACAGCACTGCGACCCGACGCTGCAATTTGCCTGCGTCGACAAGGATTTTGTCCAGCTGCTGCTGCAATTGCTGGCGGTTCGGCAGGCCGGTCAGGAAGTCGTACTGGGCCATGCGCAACAGGCTGTTTTCCGCTTCATGGCGTAAATGGGTGTTGCGCTCGATGGACTCGAGTAACTGGTTGGCGGTGTTAATCCAGATCCCCAACTCGTTTTTCTCGTGCCCTTTGAGCTGCGGAATTTTGTGTGCGCTGGGGCGGTCCGGGTTGATTTCGGTCAGGTGTTCGATGATCCGCGACAGCGGTTTGGTCAGCAGCCAGTGATAAACCAGATACAGCACCAGGCCCATGGCCAGTGCGCGCAAAACGCCGGAAATAAAGATGATCACCGAACTGACGATAAAACTCTGGCCGTAGGTGGCGGTGTCGAGGGTAATGCTCAGGTCGCCGTAATACTCGCTGTAAGGGCCGCGACCCACCAGTTGGGTGGTGAAGGTGCGTTCCTTGCCGAGGATCAGGTCGGTCAGCCAGCGACTGTGGGAGTGCTGCAACTCACGAGATTTTTGCGCAAGCATGGCTTCGTTGGGATGGCCGATGGAGGCCTGGCGCACGGCATCGTCCTGAAACAGGCCTTCGATGACCTGCATGCCCATCTCCCGGTCCAGGCTGTAGACGGCCTGGGTCGAGGGGTCGCGGAACATGTCGAGGATGCGCTGGGCATCGGTGGCAACGGCCTGATGTGTTTTATAGGCATCGAAAACAATCTGCGCGCAGCTCAATACCACGCCGACGATCAATGCCGACAGGAGCACGACCCGGAGCAACTTCACCGACAAGCTGTTCTTGAGTTCCAGCTTCAAAGAGTCATTCCTTGTTCCGTGCGGGTAGCATCAAGTTGCCATGAGTATTGGCAATCCCGTGATGGCAGTCAAAGGGACATTCATTCACAGGGGATTTTGACTATGGCTTGGCCGATATGCTGCTGTTTGGAGACAGTGACCTATTAGCACTGTGTCGGTTGTCGAGTCCTTCAACTTGAGAGGAATGTGAGCCTGTTTTCCTTTCGTTTGATGTTAGACGGCTGTGGCGGCGGGGCAAGGTGCTGAATGCGGGTTTCAATGTGGGAAATTGCCCCGTTTTTGCAGATGTGCGCCATTTCACGGGGGCAAGCGTATTTTTCCGCTCACCCACAAAAAAAGACGACCCCCTCACAAGGGTCGCCTTTGGTTTAACAGCGACTATCGCTTACTCCGACAGTTTGTACGCAATCACATAGTCACCTTGTTTGGTGCCCAGCGAACCGTGACCGCCGGCGACGACGAGCACGTATTGCTTGCCGTCCTTGCCGGTGTAGGTCATCGGCGTGGTTTGCGCGCCCGCCGGCAGGCGGCCTTCCCATAACTGCTTGCCGTTTTTCACGTCATAGGCGCGCAGGTACTGGTCAAGGGTGCCACTCAGGAAGCCCACGCCACCGGCGGTGGTGAAGGTGCCGCCCAGGCTGGGCACGCCCATGCTCAGTGGGATCGGAACCGGCGAGCTGTCGCGCACGGTGCCGTTTTTGTGTTTCCAGAGGGTTTTGGCGGTGGTCAGGTCGACCGCCGCCACGTAACCCCATGCTGGCGCCTGGCAAGGCAGGCCCATTGGCGACAGCAGTGCTTCGAGGACCACGCCATACGGCGCGCCTTTATTGGGCTGCACGCCTTGGGTTTCGCTTTTACGCGGGCCTTGGGCGGCGATTTCCGCCGCGGGGATCAGTTTCGATTTGAACGCCATGTAGCTCGGGTTCATGAAAGCAATCTGGCGCACCGGGTCAACCGAGATACCACCCCAGTCAAACACACCGAAGTTACCTGGATAAACAATCGAACCTTGCAGCGACGGCGGTGTGAACGGACCGTCGTAGCGCATGGATTTGAAATCGATCCGGCAGATCAGTTGGTCGAACGGGGTCACGCCCCACATATCGCGCTCTTGCAGCGGCGGCGGCATCAGGTTCAGGTCGGATTTCGGTTGGGTGGGCGAGGTGTGATCACCGGCGACAGCGCCTTGCGGCACCGGCACTTCGTTGATCGGCACGATGGCCTTGCCGGTGCTGCGGTCCAGGACGTAAATGCTGCCCTGCTTGGTGGACGCCAGTACCGCCGGTTTCACACCCTCCGCAGTTTTCAGGTCCATCAGGGTTGGCTGGCCGCCGACGTCCATGTCCCACAGGTCGTGGTGGGTGAACTGGTAGTGCCAGCGCACTTTACCGGTGGCGATGTCCAGCGCGGTCAGGCCGGCGGAGTACAGTTCCGACTCAGGGGTACGCGCGCCACCGAACTGGTCCGGGGTCTGGTTGCCCATCGGCAGGTAGAGCATGCCGAGTTTTTCGTCGACCGCGAACATGGACCACATGTTCGGCGAGTTGCGGGTGTAGACCTTGCCATCGGCAATAGGCGTCGTATCGTCCGGCTTGCCGCTGTCCCAGTTCCACACCAGTTTGCCGGTGTGCACGTCGAACGCGCGGATAACGCCGCTAGGCTCGTCGGTGGAGACGTTGTCGGTGACGTGGCCGCCAATCACTACCAGGTCTTTAGTCACGGCCGGTGGCGAAGTGGAATAGTAACCGCCGGCATTGAAGCCGCCGATGTTGGCGCTCAGGTCGATCTGACCTTTGTCGCCAAAGTCTTCGCACATTTTGCCGGTGTCGGCGTTCAGGGCAATCAGACGGGTGTCGGCGGTCGGCAGGAGGATCCGGCGCGGGCAGGCGCTGGCGACGGGCGCGCTGGCGCTGCCGGTCGGGCTCTGTGCGGACGCGTAAGCAGCATCATCGTGATACGCCACGCCACGGCAGGTCATGTGCGCCCAACCCTTGAAGTTCGCCGCGTTTTGCGTGGAGAGCTTCGGATCGAAACGCCAGAGTTCCTTGCCGGTGTCCGGGTCCAGTGCGATCACCTTGCTGTGCGGCGTGCACACGTAAAGCATGCCGTTGACTTTCAGCGGGGTGTTTTCGGCCGTGGTTTCGCCTGGGTCGTTCGGCCCGGGCAGGTCGCCGGTGCGATAGGTCCACGCCGGAACGAGTTTGTTCACGTTCTGCGGGGTGATCTGCGCCAGTGGCGAGTAACGATCGCCGTGGGCACTGCGGCCATAGGAGTTCCAGTCACCGTCGGGCATGGCCGGTGCGGTGTTGGTCATGCCCGGCACGCTGTCGCGGTCCAGTTGGCCTTTGATTTCACCGGGGTTGGTGAACTGGCTGGCGAGTGCCGCAGCGCCCGCCAGTACCACGGCGACGCTCAGAGCGGCGGTGCCCATCGGTGCAGCGCCTTCGCGCAGCAGCGGACGGCGCAACCACGGCAGCAACATGACGATGCCCAGCGCAAACAACAGCGCCAGACGCGGCACCAGTTGCCACCAATCGAGGCCGACTTCCCACAAGGCCCACACGGTGCTGGCAAACAGCACCAGCGCGTAGAGGCCCAGGGCGGCGCGGCGGGCAACCATCAGTAGCACGCCGGTCAGCGCCAGACCGATACCGGCCAGCAGGTAATACAGCGAGCCGCCGAGCATGCTCAGCTTGATCCCCCCGGCCAGCATGGCCAGGCCCATTAGCAGAAGCAGAATGCCGAGCAGGGTCGGCAATAGACGGCTTCGACCCAAAGCACCATCAGTGCTCATAGTGTGGTTCTCCGTGACGTTTCAGGTAGTCCCGCGCAAGTTCACTGTAGATGACGAACCGGCGCAGGCATGGTTCAGGTTAAAAAATGAGCGGTTGATGCAATCCCGCTCAATGGGCAATGCAATCCTGTAGGAGCGAGCTCGCTCGCGAAAAACCTGAGAGCGCCTCGGGGGTGTCAGACTCACAGCGTTATCGTTGACGATTTTCGTGAGCGAGCTCGCTCCTACAGGGGGTGTCGTTAGTTAGAAGGACGACTGGATTTTGATCCCTCCAATCAGTGCGTCATCGACCTCGTTCACGCCACCGGGGTGGCGGATGTATTGCAGGTTGGGGCGCACGGTCAGCCAGTTCGTGACGTGCACGCCGTAATAGAGTTCGCCGCTGTATTCGGTGTCTTGGGGTGGCAGGAACGACGGATCGTCGTAGTCGAAAACGGCGTGGGCCTGGTTGGTCGCCTCGGCATTTTTACGATAGGCCGGGTTGACGTGGACCCGGGCGAGGGCAAAACCGATGTCGTCTTTGGCGCGGGCATCGAACAGGCCTTTGTAGACGACGCCTGCCTGGACGTAGTTGTCGATGGCGTTGGTCTTTTTGTCGTGCATCGTGCCGTTGGCGAACACACTCAAGCCGCGAGCGTTGTCGCTGGAACGGCTAGTGATCTGCTGTTGAATACCAAGCCACACGCCGTGCTTGCTCGACGCGCTGCGGTAAGCCTCGCCGGTCAGGGCGGCGGGCTGGCCATTGCTGTCCTTGTAGACATCAGTGGCATTGGCGCTGCTGTAGTAATAACCGGCGCGGTACTCGCCCGGCAGGCCATTGAGCTTGGGCGACCACACCAGCTCCACCGGCAGGACCGCGCCCTGAGTGCCGCTGCCGCTGAGCTTGAAGCCGTTGCCGCGATCCAGGTTGGACGGGTTTTGCTCATAGGCGCCGACCTGTGCATACAGCTGCGGCGTCAGGTGATATTTGACCCTCATCGCCCACTGGCTGACCGGCCAGTTGTACCAGATATCCCCCGCCCAATTACCGACCTGAGAGCCGCAGAACGCCAGGTTCTGGAAGTCGCAGGGGAAACTGTTGAAGTCTTCGCCTTCGCCGAATCGGCCGACTTTGATGTCGAGAGTCTGATCGACGAATGTCTGCTGATACCACATCTGCGTCAGGCGCCAGGTCTGGCCGCGGCCCCAGACTTCCTGAGCCGAGGTGAAACCGCCAACGCGCGGGTCGTTGATCCGGTCGTTGCTGATGTTGTTGCCGTTGCGCTCGGTGATGGTCAGCTGAAATTCAGCGCCGTCCCAGCCGAGGATTTTCTGCAAGTCCAGGTGCGTGCCAAGGCCGAACTGATCGCTGTAACGCGCGGTGCGGTCATGGTCGTAGCCGCCGTGCAGATTGCTGCCCATTTCACCGGTGTAATCGACTTTGAAGTCGTAGCCTTTGTCCGAAAGTTCGCTGCGGGTACCGTTCCAGTCGCCGAGCATCCACGGTGATTCACTGTCAAAGGCCGGGGCCGCCTGGGTGCAGGTGGCGAGGCCAAACGCGGTAAATCCGCCGATCAGGTTCAGGGCTTTGCGGCTGGCAATCGAGGTGAAGACAGCGCTGTCTCGTGAGGATTGAAAGTAAGGCATAGAGAGGAAATTCTGGGTCTTTTTCTGGGGGATAAACTGAATGCAGCAGATTTGAAGCAGGCAGAAGAAACGTTTCAGCTTGGACGGGCGCAAGGATAATGTTCTGATACAAATAGAGAAAGCGCTTTTACTGACATGAATTCTTTCGGATTTGGTAATAGTCCCTTGTAGGAGCGAAGCTTGCTCGCGATGGTGTGTCAGTCAACACGCATCCAGCTGATCCACCATCGCGAGCAAGCTCGCTCCTACAGTTGAACGGTGTAGTTTTCAGGATTCACCTACATTTACCCGATAGCGCACAGAGCCCTTCCACCGGATCTTCCCCTCGGCTAAGGTGCGCGCCTTCCCATCCTTTCAACGCTCGAAGGCCCGGCATGACCGAACAGAACAACAACCCGCTGCACGGTGTGACGCTGGAGCAAATCCTCAACGTCCTGGTTGAACACTATGAATGGTCGGGGCTGGCCGAGCGCATTGATATCCGCTGCTTCAAGAGTGACCCGAGCATCAAGTCGAGCCTGACCTTTCTGCGCAAAACCCCATGGGCGCGGGAGAAGGTCGAACGCTTGTACGTGAAGCTGATGCGCACCAAGCGACCGCTCTGAACATGGTCACCCAAGCGGCACCAGGGTCTGTCGCGCGGCGTCGTTTAGTTGTCATGGGCGCGGTGCTGGGTTGGGCGGGGCTGACTATTCAGATGTACCTGGTTTTCTATTCGCGCTGGAGCCTTGAAGCCAGTTTGCTCGGTGGGCTGGTGAGCTTTTTCAGTTATTTCACGGTGCTGACGAACACGCTTGTGGCCACCGTGTTGACCTGTGAGTGGACGTTCCGCGAGTCGTCGGCGCGGCGCTGGTTTTTACGACCGTCAGTGAGCAGTGGCATTGCGGTGAGCATCGCCGTGGTCGGCCTGACTTACAACGTGTTGCTGCGCCATCTGTGGCATCCCGAGGGCTGGCAGTGGATAGCCGATGAGCTGATGCATGACGTCATGCCGCTGCTGTTTCTGGCTTACTGGTGGGTGGGTGTGCCGAAGGGCACGTTGCGCCTGCGACACATCCTGTTGTGGGTGATCTATCCGCTGGTGTATTTCGCTTACTCGCTGCTGCGCGGGCATCTATTGGCGGTTTATCCCTACCCGTTCGTTGATGTCGAGAAGCTGGGTTATCCACAGGTGTTTATCAATGCCGGGGGATTATTGGCGGGTTTTGTGCTGCTTGCGCTGGTGGTGATTGGGCTGGATCGGTGGCTTGGGCGTTGTGGCCGCAGTGTGGATGTGTAGTGTGTGAAATGTCGTCTTCGCGAGCAGGCTCGCTCCCACATTGGATCGGCATACACCGGCCCCTGTGGGAGCGAGCCTGCTCCGGGCGGCGTTCCGACGAAGAGGCCTGTGAGGTAATTACTCCTCGTCGCTTTGATCCAGCCGCCAGTAGCCGACGGTTTTGACAAACTGCTCGTTCAGCCCGTGCTCATCGAGCAGCACGCGACGGATCTGACGCGACACTTTGGTTTCGGTCGCCACCCATGCATACAGATTGCCGCTCGGCACTTGCAGTTGTTTGACGGTGGTCAGCAGGTTGTTCTTGCCCCCTTCGCGCAGTACCCAAATCACATTGATCTGCGCGGCGCTTTCCAGACGCTGCTGCTCGGCGCCGTTCTCCACTTCCACAATCACCAGTGCACGCCGGTTGGCCGCCAGGCCTTCCAGGCGTCGGGCGATGGCGGGCAGGGCGGTTTCATCGCCGATCAGCAAGTAGCTGTCGAAGATGTCCGGCACGATCATCGAACCGCGTGGCCCGGCGATGTGCAGGAACTGCCCTGGCTTGGCCTGTTCGGCCCATGTCGCGGCAGGGCCGTCGCCATGCAGCACGAAGTCGATGTCCAGTTCCAGCGTGTCCTGATCGTAACGGCGCGGTGTGTAATCGCGCATGGCCGGCATCGGGCCATTGTCCTTGCTACTCCCGAGCACCAGCGTTTCCAGTGCCGCGTGTTCTGCAGCGTTCTGCGGGAATAGCAGCTTCACGTGATCGTCCGTTCCAAGGCTGGTGAAGCCTGCCAACTCCGGGCCGCCCAACGTAATCCGGCGCATCCGCGGGGTCAGGTCGACCACGCGCAACACTTCCAGTCGACGGCGTTTGATCTCATGCAGGACGCGGTGAATGGTTTGGGTATCGACTGCAATCATTCGGCGTTCTCCTGTGCAGCCTGGACGGCAGGGCCGTCGACGATGGCTTTGGCGGTGTCATTGAGCAGGGTCGCGACGCGCAGGATTTCTTCCGGACTCCAGCGACCGTGATGCAGTTGCAGTGCGTGACGCAAGTTATGCACAGCCTCATGGACTTCAGGCGGACGATCGTGGCCACGCAATGAACGCTTGCTGACATCGATGCGCACCCGCACGCCGTCGAGGGCAATCGCTTGCTCGCTCAAGGACAGACGGCCGGCATCGGTCACGCTGTAGCGCTTTTTGCCACCTTCGGCGTCGCCCTGGATCATTTCGCTTTCTTCCAGAAAGGTCAGCGTTGGATAGATCACGCCGGGGCTTGGGCTGTAGGCGCCATCGAACATGCCTTCGATCTGGCGGATCAAGTCGTAGCCATGGCAGGGCTGTTCGGCGATCAGGGCCAGCAGCAGCAATTTCAGGTCGCCGGGGGCGAATACCCTTGGCCCGCGACCTCCACGTTCGCGGCCCGGGCGCTTTTCGAAGCCGTCACGGCCATCGCCGTGCTCGCGGTGGGGGGAATGATGGTCTCTCATTGTTCCTTCTCTCTGTCGTGTTTAGACATAACTTAAGATATATCTTATGCGTGGCGCAAATTTCTTTGACCAGTGGTCAGCCAGGCGTCCCCCCCCGATGGGGCAGGGCGAAAAGGATACTGAGTCTGTTGTTTAGAGTTATTGTACTAATATCCCTCTAAAGCTTAGTTGTAATCATTAACTGGATATAAGTAGTATCAGTCTGACAGAAGTTATAGTTGTATCTATCTGTGTGGTTTTTTTGCTAATACTGTATGTAGTACCGCTCTGACGGCAGAACGCTTGACTTGATGTTTTATTGGTTTTTTTCTTAATGCTCGTGGGCTGTTTAAGCTACATGCTCTTCGGAATCTTCGTACTTACTTTTTTAATGAATTGGTCGATTATGCCCCGGCGTCGAAAGTTGAGCCAAAACGCTATCACTCTGGTGGTTGTCGCGGTCTAAAAGACTTTTCACGAACCAATCCATCGAAAAAGACAGGTACTCAATAATGTTCAAGAAGTTTGCAATCGCTGTTCCGATGACCCTCCTGGCACTGAGTTCTTCGGTGGCGTTCGCTGCGGAACAAGCGCGCACGTCCATCAACATCAGCGCTAATATCCCAACTTTGGTATTCCACGCCCAGCCGGTGAATCCTGACTTCGGTAAAGATGAAAAAATGGTCTGGAACGTGCAGACTGGCTACATGAGCGAGCTGCGTGCGATTTACGATGTTCTGCACACTAACGGTTCGGTCAATGCTTATGTGGAAGGTGGTCCGCAACCCCTGTTCAACGGTGACTTCAGCAAAAATATCGCGCTGGCCTACACCTTCAACGGCGTAACCTTGACCGGTGCATCTCAAGAAGTGGTCGGCGATGCCGAATCCAACGGGGGCATGCGGGCAGAACTGGTGATTGCCGCTACCAAACGACCGATCGGCACTCAGACGGGTCTTTACACTGCCAATCCAGTCGTGGTCTTCGATGCCATTCCGCGCGTCCAGTAATACGGTTATGAATTAAGGCTTGTCCTTATTCTTCTACGCCTACCGGTCGATGGGTCATCACTGCCTGTCGATCGGGTTTTAACGCACTTATCTTCAGAGTATCCCGTTCATGTTCCCGATGACTCCCATCGCGACGGCGCTTGCCCTTTTTTTCTGTGCAACCACCCTGGCCGCGCCTATGGATAACGGCACTACACCGCGAGGTTTGTTAGCGCAGGCCAAAGGCTTGCCGAGCGAGTTCGAAGAGCACTTCTTTGATGTGCCGCTGGCGGTGCGCGTGGAACTTGACCAACAGTTTCTCGGTGAGGCGATGGTCGTTTTAACCCGCGACGATCGCATCACCTTAGTTGACTTCACTGATGTCAGCGACAGTACGATCAAGCCCAGCGAACGCGACACCTGGGCGAGTTATCTCAAGCAAGGTGTGGCGCTCGGCAGCTGCCAGGCCAAATGCCCGGAGCAACTGCTGGCGGTGCATTACAGCCTCGAAAATTCGCTGGTGTCGGTCCTTACTGAAAACGCCGAACGCGACGATGAGGCACCGCGTTATTACTCACTTCCCGAAGGCGGCAGCACCGGGTTGATCGTGCGTAACCAGCTGAACCTCAACGGTGGCCAAAACCAGGACCTCGGCGGGCGTTATGGCCTGGAAGCCAGCAGCAGCCTGGGTAACTGGACCCAAGCGATGAATCTGCAGCTGTCCCGGCTCGGCGGCATGGATGACAAGCTCTTTCACGCCGTCAATGAGCTTTATAGCCAGCGCGAACTGGAAGGCAATTTTTTGCGCCTGGGCTTATTCACACCGTCGTCGGAAGGGCTGACCCGGCAAGCGCGCACCTTTGGCACTGGCCCCGACACGGCGGTGGGTGTGATGTACGGCAGCTCCGACAGTCTGGCCATGAATAATCCGAAGCCGGCGGTTTATCCGATCTACGTCACCGCCAATCGCCAGGGCTCGGTGGAGATTTACCGCGACGGCTTGATGATCAACACCCAGGCTGTCCCCGCAGGGCTGCAGACCCTTGATACGCGTCCGTTGCCGGGCGGTATCTATGAAGTGGAAGTGCGCCTGATCGAAGACGGCCAGATTACTTCCAGCACTCAGGAACTGGTCTACAAACCGAGCAACTGGCACAACCATGACGAGCGCTGGCGCTACAACCTGTTCGCCGGCCGTGAGTCCAAAGTGTTGAGTAACTGGGATGATCAGGTCGATGGCGACATGACCGCCGGCGCCGCGCTCAACTTCCTCCTGCACCCGCGAGTGATCCTCGGCCTGACCGGGCGACAGGTTCGCGACGCCATGCAGTACGGCACCTCGGTCGACTGGACAATCGTCAACAATGCCAGCCTCTACGCCGCCGTCTACCAGACCGAGGACTATGGCACCGGCCTGGATGTGCAGGGCCTTTATTCCTATGGCAGTGGCAGCATTGTCGCCAGCCACAATCGCAGCTGGCTCGACACGACCCGACTCTACGACACCCTGCCGGATGGCACGCGGGTTCGACAGCCCAACGTGTTTGTCGGCCAGACCAGCAACTCGTCGTTGTCGGTGAATCAGCGACTCACCAGCAAAAGTTCGGTCAATGCCCGGGTGTCCCACAGTGAGGGCAATACCCAAGGCGTCGGCGTGGATCTGGGGTGGACCCAGCGCACCCAGCTGTTTGGCAGCGATGCCAACTGGCGGCTGTCGCTGTTCGACAGACCGGGAAGCATCAGTTCGGGAGACGACCGAAATCGAGGCATCGACTTGAGTGTCAACATTGCTCTGGGCGGCCCGGGTGAACAGATCTCCGGCAGCATTGGAACGCGCACCGCCCGTGAAGGCGGGCGTGACAACAACGCGTCGATCTCCTACCGCAAAGACCTTCAGGATCACGTCTTGCAAAGCGTCTCGGCCACGGCAATCACCGACACCTACGGTATCGGGTTGAATGCGATGGCGACGATGCAATCGGAGCTGGTCAATGGCGATGGATTTATCCAGCGCTCATCTTTCAACAACGACTTCACCGGTGGCCTGAACCTGGAAAGCACCGTCGCCGTCGGTGGGCAAAAGATGGTCATGACCAGCCAGTACCACCGCAACGGTGCCGGCATGATCATCGATGTGGAGTCGGACATCGAGGGCATCGCCCTGCGCGCCGACGACTTGAGCGGTGGCAGCGCGTTACTGCGGCCGGGGCGCAATTTTGTGCCGATTACCGCCTACAAAAGCAGCTCCGTCAGTTTCGACTTCGAGGGCAATCATGTGCCCGCCGCGACCATCCAGCCGGCCCGTTCCAGCTATCACCTGAACAAGGGTGGCGTGGAGTATCGCCAGGTGAAAGTGATGAGAACCGTCACCGTGCTCGGTCGCCTGATCGACCCTCAGGGCAACCCGCTTAAAGGCCACCACATCATCAACCACGCCAGTCGCGGCGTGAGTGAAGTGGACGGTTTCTTCTCGATGGAAATGAACGCCGGCTCACCGACCCTGGAAGTGCGTCACGACAACCAGTTGCTGTGCCAGTTCCGCCTCGACCCGAGCAGTGGGCGCACTGAAAACAATGTGCTGATGATCGGCGATTTGCGCTGCACGCCGGACACCTTGGCGGACGCGAGTTTTGCGGATCGGACAGCGGGTTGATGGCCCGGCAGAACGTGATTAATCAACGAGGTAAAGGACGATGAAACGCCTGTTGGCATTATTTGGTTTTTGTTTGTTCACCCAGACGGCACACGCCACACCCAGCATCAATATCGGCACGGTGTACGACTATCTGGACGGGGACAAAAGTACCTACCTGAAACGGGTATTCAATGGCGGCGACAGTACCGCATTTGTGAAGGTCACCATTCTCGAGATTATCTATGACGCCGACGGAAAGTCACAGGAAGTGCCGCTCAAGACGCAGGCCGATGGCAGCGCCCGCGATGGCTTGATGGCCAGCCCGGCCCGGCTGATCGTGCCGGCGAACGGTATGCAGGGCACGCGATTGCTGTTCATGGGCGAGCGCGACAAAGAACGTTATTTTCGCGTGCGTTTCGTCCCGGTAGTGCCCGTGAAGGAAGACGAGTTCGCCGTCTCCAGCGAAGAGCGTGAGGACTACAAGAAAACCCTCTCCGCCGGCGTCAACGTACTGGCCGGTTATGGTGCCGTATTTTTCGTGCGGCCCAAGCAGGCACGTTTTGATAGCGCGATCGAAGACGTTGCGGGCAGCTACCGGATTCGCAACAACGGCAACACCGTCGTGGTCATCGATGAGTTCCAGGACTGTTCGGTTAAAAACGAGCAGGACTGCCAGCCCACAACCAAACATCACATCCTGGGGGGGCGGACCTTTCAGTTCGAAAAGCAGGCCGGTCGCGAGTACCGCTTCACCCTGGTTGAAGGTGAAAGCAACAAAAAACTGGTCGTGAAAGGTTGATCCCGGGTGATGACTATGTTCAAAAAAATGACCCTCGTGCTCGTCTCGGTCATCGCCGTGTGGGCGTGCACGCAGGCGTTTGCCGCCAGGGAAGAGCATCGTTTCGATGTGTTCGTGACGATTCCGACCTTGGCGTTCTATGTGATTCCGACAGACCCCGACTGGATCCACCGCGAGCAGCAATTGCCGTGGAATCTGACGGCCTCGACCCTGGGCGGCTTGCGCAAGTATTTCGATGTGAAGAACGAAGCCGGATCGATCGAAGCGCGGCTTGAAGGCCGACCGTACCTGTCCAACGGCACTGCAGCCCATGACATTAATTTGCGGGTGCTGTTCAACGGCAAGCTGTTGAGCGAGCAGGAAAGCAGCGAAGTGGTTTCCCTGACCGACGCTGCCCCCGGCAAACGCGTGTTGCTGGAAATCGTTCCGATGCCGCCGGCCGATGGGGTTTACAAGCCCGGCAGCTATTTTGGCAACGTCAACATGATCTTCAACGCGGTCATGCCAGGGGCTTGAACCCGATTCTATGAGGCTAAAGGGATGAACTGTTTTCGGGTGTTCCTGCGATATGCGGGCGTGACTATTTTGTTTTCGGTGTGGCTGTCTTCGGCAGGTGCTGAAGAGGTGTCGATTCAGGCCTCGTTCAAGCCGGACTCGGCGAACCCGCAGCGCAATAAATTCAAAAACGATACGCCGCCAAGTGGTTACTGCGGCAGCCACCCAGAGCAATGTCAACAAAATGAAATGTTTAGCTTGCAGGTCCCGATTCAATTCAATTCCAGCAGGCCGATCATGGCCAACCATGGGGATCCACGTCAGGGAGCATTCATAAAGGTCCCGGCGCAGTGGAGAACGTTAACCGTTATTCACGAGGCCACGGGTGAACAGGAGAGCGTACAAGTCCGTGTCGCCGGTATTGGCTCCACCACCGAATCTGATGACGTGATCAGGCTGGTGGGTGGGGGCGATGACTATCGGCTTGCTTACAATCAACTGTGGGGCAGCAGTTGGGTCAACGCACCCGCTCCCTGCAGTTACAGCGGCGTGGGTTATTACGGTCAGACTTGGTATAGCTTTTTCTGGAAAACCCCGACAGAAGGTTCTTGCGTAAAACAGGCCAGGTTCAATGTGCCTTGGCTGCGCTACCAGTACCTGGATTTTGCCTATGAGCTGGTAACGCCCAACCCGTTGGGCATGTCCTCGGGAAAATACCTTGGACAGCTGACCTACACCCTCGGCCCTGGGGCAGATTTCGACATGGGCGACATCATGCTGCCCAGCAGTAATTCCCTGACATTGAATTTCGAGTTGGACGTGCTGCACACCCTCAAAGTCGATGTACCACCCGGTGGCAATCGCGTGGAACTGGTGCCCCAGGGCGGCTGGCAATCCTGGCTCACACAAGGGCGAAAACCGACACGGCTGTTCCGTGACCAGACCTTTAACATTTCCGCCAGTTCGCGTTTCAAGATGCTGCTGGAGTGCCAGTACGTCCAAGGCAATACCTGCTCGCTGAATGAACCGCAGCTAGGTCACTTTGTGCCACTGAACATCAGCGTGAGCCTGCCCGCCGGATTAACGGACGCAGGCGGCCAATCGGTCGATCGCCGGCCGCTACGACTTGATGGCAGCGGTACACAGTTGTTCCAGCCGGGGGTTTATGTGGATCGCAAACCGGGAACCCTGCATTTCGAAATTCCTGCGAGTGAAGTTGCAGAGATGATCAAGCCCGGACAGCAGCGGCAGTATTCGGGAAGCGTGACCGTCATCTGGGATTCGGAGGTTTAGTGGTTTTCGTAGAAGCGCTAATAAGGAATGAGGTTAAAGGGATGAAGCGGTTTCAGGCGTTTCGACGATGTGCATACTGCTGTGCAGGTGCGATGTTTTTTTTCTCGATGTGGCTGACATCGGCAGGGGCTGAAGAGGTGTCGATTCAGGCCTCGTTCAAGCCGGACTCGGCAAACCCGCAGCGCAATAAATTCAAAAACGATACGCCGCCGAGTGGTTATTGCGCCAGTTTTCCTCAGCAATGCATCGACAACGAAATGTTCAGTCTGAGAGTGCCGATCACGTTCGACTCCATTGGGCCGATTACTGCCAATCACCAGGATCCCCGTAAGGGGGCATTCATAAAGGTCCCGGCGCAGTGGAGAACGTTAACCGTTGTTCACGAGGCCACGGGTGAACAGGAGAACGTACAAGTCCGTATCGCCGGCATTGGCTCCACCACCGAATCTGATGACGTGATCAGTCTGGTGGGTGGGGGCGATGACTATCGGGTCGCTCATTCTCAACTGTGGGGTAGTAGTTGGGTCTACGCGCCCGCTCCCTGCAGTTACAGCGGCGTGGGTTATTACAATCCGACTTGGTATGCTTTTTTCTGGAAAACCCCTGCAGAGGGTGCTTGCGTAAAACAGGCCAGGTTCAATGTGCCTTGGCTGCGCTACCAGTACCTGGATTTTGCCTATGAGCTGGTAACACCCAACCCATTGGGCATGTCCTCGGGAAAGTACATTGGAACGATGAACTACACCCTCGGCCCTGGGGCAGATTTCGACATGGGCGACATCATGCTGCCCAGCAGTAATTCCCTGACATTAAATTTCGAGTTGGACGTGCTGCACACCCTCAAAGTCGATGTACCACCGGGCGGCAATCGCGTGGAACTGGTGCCCCAGGGCGGCTGGCAATCATGGCTGACTCAAGGGCGAAAACCGACACGGCTGTTCCGCGACCAAACCTTCACTATTTCCGCCAGTTCGCGTTTCAAGATGCAGCTGGAGTGTGAATACAGTCTGGACGGTCAGACCTGCGCGGTGAGAGAACCACTGACCGGTCATGTCGCGCCACTGAATGTCGGCGTGAGCCTGCCTCCCGGCTTGACGAACATCGCAGGACAACCCGTCAATCGCCAACCATTACTGCGTAACGGCGGTGTCGTGCAGATGTTTTTGCCGGGGCTCTATGTGGATGGCAAGCCAGGAACGCTGCATTTCGAAATCCCTGCGAGTGAAGTCGCCGAGATGATTCAGCCCGGACAGCAGCGGCAGTACTCAGGAAGAGTGACAGTGATTTGGGATTCAGAAGTGGGCTGAAGAAAAACGTCCTCGAAGGATAACGCCGATCAGTAGCAGCTGGCGAAGCCTGCGTTCGGCTGCGAAGCAGTCGTGAATTCAGACGCAGAGGTCTATCGGGTAGAACGCGTGCACTGGTTTCACGACTGCTTCGCAGCCGAACGCAGGCTTCGCCAGCTGCTACATAGTGTGTTGCGACAATTGACTGGGATTACCCTTGAAGGTGTCTTTTGCATCACCTTCAAGGGGCGGTTCTCGACTATTTACTGCCCGGCTTTTTGCAGCGCCTCCCGGGTCAGCCTTCTGCTCAATTGCTTTTCCTCGTAACCGATGTCGTTGAGCAAACTGTCATAGACCGCGTCGGTTATTGGTTCATCGGCGAGCGCAATGCTCTCCGGAACGCCAAGTTGCCTGCCGAGGTATTGCAGTCGTTGTTTGAGCGCCCGTCGTTGCACCAACGGCGATCCCTTGGAGTCGGCCCAGGCAAGCCGAGCGTCCCGCAGTTCGTCGAGCAGTTGGGTCTTGTGCTCATACTGTCGAGCGTTGCGCCGAAACTCCGTCGGGTAAGTGTCGCGCAAGTAGTTCTCCCAGAAGGACTGCTCGAGCATGTCGTTGACCAGTCCGTCGCCGGCCTCCATGGAAACGACCGTGTCATAGGCCAGATCGAGCGTGGCGGGGCTCACCCCAGCGATGCGTCGGAACAGCATCGTTTCGGATTGCCAAGGTAAACCGAGACGTTGAGTCAGGCCGGTTTCATAGGCCAGGTAAACTTCGACTTCATCGGGCGTCCCCGGTCTGCCGCCGAAATCGGCACGGGCGATGTCATCCACGCGTGTCAGGCGGGCGGCACCTTTTGCCAGCGTCACCAAGCGGATTTCAAGGTCCTCGCCCGACGTTGAAAAAGCATGGGCTTCAGAGGCGAGTACCTTGATCCCCATGTTGTTGAAGACCTGTGCGCCGGCATCGGCGCAAGTAGTTGGTGCTCTCGCCATCTCGAACAACTCTTTGCGCAGCTCGCTGTCCAGGTCGATGGCCTCGATCATGCGCCACACCCGTGCCGACAACTGTTTGCGCGCCTCGCCCCCTGCCAGGTAGTCGGCCGAGAGCGTCTGTTTTTGAATCAGCCGGAAGAACCCTTCACTACCGGGTTCGGCCATCAAGTCATGCCAGGCCTCATCCCGAAAGGTACCCAGTCCGTTCGCGCTGCTCCACCATTCCGTATCGTCAGACATCGGCCATTGATCCATCGCACGCTCGGCCGCAGCGGAATAGGGTTGGGTGGTACTCAGCCCCACCGATCTTCGGTAGCCTTCATAGGCGATACGGACTGAGTCCGAAAGGCCCCTTTCGTCAATCCGCGTGCGTGCAATGATGCGGGCATCATCAGAGCCCGGCGTCACTTTTGGTATGTGCTCAAGAGGGTTTTCCATCAAATCCAGAAAAAAGCCCCGTGGCCGGCGTTTCTTGAAAAGGCCCTCAGGCCAGGTGGTGGCGCCGGTGGTGCTCAGACTGAGGATTTTCAGTTTAGGCATGCGCTCGACGTTCGGCAGCATTCCTAGCTGTGGGTTGTCATCGAGTCTGAGCGTTTCCATGTGGGTCAGATTTCGCAGCTGCTCCACCGCCTCAGGTGTCAGTTTGATCCGATTGTTCATCAAACGCAGCGTTTGGAGTGCATGCATCCTGCCAATCCCTCCCGGTAGCTGTGTAAGTTGACAGTCCCTCGCACTCAGTTGAGAAATATGAGGAAAATCTTTCAACAGACCGTCGGCGTCAGCGGAAAAGCTCGTACGGTCCAGGTTCAGGGTGGTCACCTGGTCGAGGTAGTACTTGATGTCGGGCAGTTTTTTCCACCAGCGCTCCAGATCGTAACGGTTGAACTCTGTCGATAAGTCCAATGCATAACCCGCTTCAACGGAGGCAGCTCGCTCACCGAACACGGTCGGTTTTCTTTCGAAGCACTCGATCAGGCGCTTGGCAATGTGCTCTCCGCCATTGTCCAGGTACGAATTGGCGCCGGGCCCCCAGCCTTCAGGTTGCTGATAGCGCCATTTATTGAGCGTCTCCTTCAGGGTGTACAAATCGCGGTCAAGCTTGCGGATCTTCTGAAGCGCCTCGTCGTGCGAGCCACCCAGAGACCGGACAAACGTATTGATTTCCCGTTCGGATAAATGGGGATACAGATCTCGCACACTGTCTTCCAGGGTCGCCGGCGTCTTGGAGATCACGGGCCCACGAAGCAGGCTGACTGTTTGTGGGTCTGCCACCGGGCGAATCGGCGGTTCAAGCAATGCTGTGCGGCGCTCGGCGGGCGCCTCGGTCTTTGCCATCACCCATTGTTTGAACTGCCGGCCCTGGCCCGTCCGATAGCCCAGTTGAATGCGTTTTTGTGTCGGCAAGGCGTAGAGGACTGAGTCGTAGAAATCGTCGCCTTCATGCATGTGATGGTCAGTGCCATCGCGCACCTCGTATTTTGCATGTTCATTTCTGATCAACAGTCGGACGGTCGTTGCCTCGTCACTGCCAACGCTGCAACGCAACGGCCCGTCAAAGGTGCCGTCACGCACTTCGATGCGCAGATCGTTGAACGTGTCGGAGTGGACTCTAAGGGCGTTCAGCACCAGATTTTCGGTGTCAGGCGTCAGGAGGGCATCGTCATATAACCCTTCATAGGCGTGGTTGGCGCGCGCCTCGAATGCCGCCTCACGGGCCTGGAGTTTCAAGTCCAATGGCACGCGCTGTTCCTGGTTCATGCGCTCCAGATCCGCGCGGCTGGCATTGGCCAAGAGCTTTTGCGCTGCACTGCGGGGGAGTGTGGGAGCGCTCTGTACGAGCTGTTGAAGCTGTGGGTTATCTGACCGTTCACTGGCTTGGTACTGATAATTGAAAATATCCATTTTCTGGGTTTCTGCTTCATCAGCCAGCAGATTGCGCAGCGCTTGCAGCTGTTCACCTTTGGGGACTTGCCGGCCGAACAGATGCTTGAGTTCTTCCTCATCAAGAAAGACCACAAGGCTCTCAGGCAATTTGCCGCTCATGACGTGGGAGAGATCGGTGGACAGCGTCTGATCGGTGCTCGCGTCGGGGTTTCCATACTGGCGAAAGCTTCCGGTCTGGCTGGGATCGGCGTACACCTTCAGCGCCTTGTCGGCAGGCCAGCCCTCGAGCGAGGTCGGGAGGTTTACGAACCAGTAGGAGGACGGGGCAAGCGGCTGCCCGGTGCGGATTCGCTCGCCGGCCTGTGCGACCTCCTTCTGGATTTTGAAACGATTGAGACTGTCAGTCAGCAGCGGCGGTGGCGACGCATTGTCCATGTGCATCTTGCGCAGGGCATTGTCCTCGGTACCGCTGACTGTACGGACCTGTTCGAGATCGACGTCGCTGACGTCCGCCACGCTGTGCCCCAGACGCCGCATCAAGGTCGGACCTTCCCAATCGCGCGGGTTCTCGGCTTCGTGGGTCCAGGCACCCGAGCCATTGTGCTTCAGCTCCGGTCGATAGGCGTCGGAGCGACGTGGATGCTTGATGTGGTAGTTGCCCGTGATCGGGTCCTGTTGCACGGCGTAATGTCGGTTCTCCAGCGGCAGAATCTCCTGGCCTTCGTGGCGGTGCAGACCGTGTTCGTCGGGAAGGGAATCGACCGGTAACTGGAGCTTCGGCTGTTCGTAGGGTTTGAGGTCGGGGTGCCACAGGCGCTGCTGTCCATCGGGCAGTTGCACCGGTTTCATGCCTTCGATCAAGGGGGAGAGTTTCAAGCGAGCGAGTTTGCCGATCTCTGCGCCCGCGGCGAAGGCCGCCAACTGGATGATGTCGGTGACCACCCCCACGACATGCTCGGCGGCTTCGGCCCACTGCCCCTCGGCAAGGTCGACGATAGAGGTGATGACGTCGTTGGTGATCTGATACGCGGTGTACACCATCATCATTTCGCCCAGGCCGGGTACGAACGGGGTGACGATCATCAGGGCGACGTTGAAGATGTCCGAGACGATTTTCTTGAAATTGTCCCACCAGGCCCAGCGGGCATTGCTGTCCGTATCGGCGGTGGACACTGCAATGTGTTTGGCATCATTGAGAATCTTGTTCAGTTTTTGCTGGTAGAGATGGGTCCAGAAATCGCCCGTGATCAGGCTAAAGTCAAATCGCACCTTGGGATTGACCACGGGTTCCTCCCGCCACACCGGGCGTTGGTCCAACGCTTCTTTTTCATGCTGCGTGACCTCAAACAGGCGTTGCTGGAGTTCGGCGAAAAAGTGACCTCGCTGTGGCTGGGCGACGAACTGGCTGAAGTACTGGCGATAGGTCATTTGGGCCGACTCAATGAAGTCGTTGTCGCGCAATTGGCGAGTCAGCTCATTCATGAAGGCGTCGACTGTGGGATATTCTTTCAGCGGATGCTCGGGGTCCTGGGGAATGTAGGCGATCACCTGGGCAGCCGTGTTGGTTCGGTCCAGATTAGGTGTAATCAGCACGATGCCGGTCAGCGGCGTGTCCAGGAGGGACATCTCGCCAAATTGCACGAGCTTGCCTTTGTACCTGAGGTTGCGCTGGCCATCCAGCATGGCCAGCACCAGGTCGCGGGTGTCCTGCGTGATGTTGCCGGTCATTTGCGCCAGATGGGTCGCTGCTTTGAACGCGGCCTTCTGACTTTCAACCACGTTGTATTTCAACCAGGTCTTCGCAACGGCGTCGTCAGGCAGCAAAAAGCTTTCAAGGTATTCGGCATAACGCGCGCCAATGTCCAGTTCGCGACACAGGGTCTGGAACTGAGCGATGGACATTTTGCGCTTGATCGGCTTGATATCGAACAGCCCTCGCTCGTCGGGCTGACTGACGAAGTCGGACTCCGCTTCACCGGTTTCGGATCGGGCGAAGTTATGCAGCGCAGCGTCAAGCAGTGAAACCGTGCGGGTTACCACACCCTGGGAGATGTTGATTGCGTACCAGGGGCGTTCTTTGGGTAAGTAAAGTCGTAAGTAAGTTGTTCTGACATTGTCGTCAACGCCGTAGTGTTCTTTCAGTGCGGCGCTCAGCAACGGTTCGGCGAATGTATAAATATCCTGTAACTCATCAAGCATCTGATCGACGTTGTTTTGGGCTGCCCAGAGTTTCAGGTTGGCGTCTTGTAACAGGTTGTGATTGAAGTTTGAGGCCGTCACTACCCATTGCGTGGGGCCTTTTCGAGCGGCACTGAGTTCCTGGATTCTCTGCACTGAGGCTTTTTTGAATGTGTGAGGAATACGACTGTTGATGAAGTCGTAATGGCGGCCTTTATTGTCGGGTGTACGTCCTTGTAAATCAGACATCGTGGTAACAAGCCTTGAGTGATTATGGAAGTCACCAGCCTAACTTCCATCGCCCAAAGTAATAGTCTGAATTTCTGTGGTTAAACCGGTGTTCGTCAATACGAAGCACCGGAATTATCAATGCCGAAAACAATTAATTACTACCTTCGTTCATTCACTCCGTGCCACCTCGACAGGCAGGCACTGCGTATGACTCCCTGGTTGCAGATACGGCGTGAGAATCGGCGCCATGCCTTTGAGCACTTGCACCGGCAACGCCGAGGTGAACTTGAAGGCTTCGGCAGACTGGCCGGGAACGAACGCGGTCAACGTCCCGAAGTGATTTTTGCCGATGTAGAACACAAAGGTCGCGGTGCGGTTGATGGATTTGGAACTGAGAACCCGTCCGCCCGAACCGAAGGCTTCAATGCGGTTATCGCCTGTCCCGGTCTTGCCGCCCATGGCCAATGGTTTGCCATCGGGAGTGATGAAACTGCCGGAAACTCGTTTGGCGGTACCGGCGTCCACCACTTGCGACAAGGCTTCGCGCATGGCCGTGGCAACCTCGGAAGGCATCACCCGTTTGCCGACATTCGGGTTATTGATCAGTTTGGTTTCATACGGCGTATCCGCGGCGAAGTGCAGGGTATCAATGCGCAACGTTGGCATGCGAATACCGTCGTTGAGGATGGTACCGATCAGCTCCGCCAGCGCCGCCGGGCGGTCGCCGGAACTGCCGATGGCGGTGGCCAGTGACGGCACCAGGTGATCGAACGGGTAGCCGACTTTCTGCCAGCGCTGGTGAATGTCGAGGAACGCTTCGATCTCCAGCATGGTGCGGATGCGGCTGTCGCGGGCGCCCTTGTGACGGCTTTTAAACAGCCAGCTGTAGACTTCCTGGCGTTCGAACTGGCTGGCCTTGACGATCTGGCTCCACTTGGCATCCGGGTTGTTCAGCAGGTAACCCATCAGCCACAGGTCCAGCGGGTGGACCTTGGCGATGAAGCCCTGGTCCGGAAGGTCATAGGCGCCAGGGCCGTAACTTTCGTAGAGCCGTTGGAGGCGTTCATCGGTGAGTTTTTCGGTGAGCTTGGCGCCTTTGAGGTGCGAACGCACGAAGGTGTTGAAGCTTTCCTGACTGGCCTCTGGCAACAGATACCGGTGTACCGCGGCCATGCGAATGGGCGTCGGGTGCATGCTGTCGAGGAAGGTTTCGAGCCGCGCCTGGGTGTCTTTGTTCTTGTACTTTTTCCAGAACTTCAGCAGGAACGATGTGCCTTCACGGTCGGCGAACGAGGCGAGGTATTCCTGACGACGCGGATCACGGTCGTCTACCAGCAACTCGGCGCTGTTGTTGGGGCCGGAGTAGGTGGCGTAATGCACCAGGTCGCGCATCAGCCGAATGAACGGCAGGTTGATCGACTCACGTATTGCATCGCGCAGTGTCGGAATGCGGCCATTGTCTTCCTTGCGAAAGTTATGGAATACATGCAACCCGCCACCGGTAAAAAAGGCTTCGCCGGGGCTGGCGGAGTATTTGCGGTCCAGCGCAGCGCTCAGCATGGCCGGCAGGTTGCGATCCTTATTCTGGATCAGGTAATCGACGGCCCAGCGGCTGATATGGTCCTGTTCCGGCACGTTGACTTTCTTCAGTTCCGGGACGGTCATCCCGGCGTATTTATCGTGCAGCTCCGAGATGATCTGCAAGTAAGTGGTGAGCACGCGCATTTTTGCGGTTGAACCCAGTTCCAGCTTGCTGCCTTCGTTGATGTCGAACGGCTGGTCGGTGCTGTCGGTCTGTACCCGCACGCGCGAGCCGTCCGGTGTCAGTTCAAACAGCGTGAAGCTGTAGCGCACTTGGGAGGTGCTGGTCGGGGTGAGCAAGTGTTCGCCCATCAAACCGATCTGCGCGGCAAACGCCGGGTCGGCCAGATGCTTGAGGTATTCGGTGGCTTTGGTTTGCAGCTCACCTTGCAGGGTGCTGGTGGCCGAGAGGTCGAGGCGGTCGAGGTCATACAGCGGACGATTGAGCAAACCGCCCAGACGACTGCGCGCGACGCTGATGCCCTTGTTGGTTTCGATGGGCTGGATAGTCGGTTGAGTCTGCCAGTCACGGTAAGTCACCTTGCTGGCCAAGGCCGCCGCAGACAGCGATTCATCGATCACACCGTTCTGGGCGAGCAGGCGAATGTGGCTGTCGGTGAGGTCGACCAGTTCTTCGCGACCCTTGGTCAAGTAATGGGAAGGACGACGCTGGGCAATCATCAATGACAACATCTCACGCAGGGCCAGGCCTTTTTCCGACATGGTTTTTGGATCCGTCGCGGTGCTGGCCAGCGATTCGTTAGCCTGGTTGAAGTCGGCGCCATACCAGACGCGTAAACCTTCGGCCATGCCATGCACTTCACCGTGGCCCGGTACGGCGGACAGGGGCACGCTGTTAAGGTAGTCGCGAACCACGTTCTGCCGAGCCGCCAGCGTCTCCGGGCCGGCCTGATACGCCCGCACACTGGCGGATATCATCTGACGGATTTTTTCCCCGCCCGACACCGTCAAGCCATCGGGTGAGTGCCGGTACTTCTCAAGTTGCGTTGCCAGGGTACTGCCACCGGCAGATTGGCCAGGCATGTGCATCAGTTTGGCGACTTGGGACCATGCCGCCATGCCGAACCGCGGCCAGTCCACGGCGGGGTTGGCCTGGGGCTGCCGGGGATCGAGCAAGAAGCGGTTTTCGATGAACAGCAAGCTGTTGACCACTACCGGCGGGATGGCGGCAAAACTCGAATACAGCTGTTGAGGATATTTGAACTGGTACAGCGGCGCCGCACGGCAGTCGGTAATCGACAGTCCGGCCTGGATCTTCTCCGGGTAGGGCACGAAAAAGCCCCGGTCGGTGTAGTCCATCAGTTTTTGGGAAAAACGGGTTTGTGAGGCGATGACGTAGTCGCGTTTGATCAGGCGGGGCAGGAATTCATCCAGAGAACTGTAGCCCAGACGCAGGTCGAACGGGCCTGCCCCGGGATAGCGAATAGCATCGCTGGGGCCGGGTTTCAGGTCGTAACTCAGGGATGCGGCAAATTTGCTGACTTCCTGGGCCTGAAACTTCGAAGTGCGCATTTCCTTGGCGGCGGCCAGGCCCAGAACGATCAGGATAATCAGCAACAGCAGCCAAAACGCCTTCCACCCGTGCTTGATGCGACTGCGACGGGGTTTTTCGGGTAAAGGTGCTTCATCCACACGTTCAGTCGGGACCACAGTTTTACTCGAATCGGTTTGCCATAATGCGCCCATAGTCGACTGATCCATTCACGCAGATTGATCGGACTTGTCTGAAGCTTAGACGGTGGTTGGCATCGGTGAAAAAATTGTGAACACACAAATTTCACTTGTGGCGAGGGAGCTTGCTCCCGCTGGGCTGCGAAGCGGCCCCGCTCAATGCAATTGCGGTGTGTCGGATAAACCCCGCGTGCGCAGTTGCGACTGCTGCGCAGTCGAGCGGGAGCGAGCTCCCTCGCCACAGGTACGGAATGTCTGAAAGCGCTGCGCTAGAGCCATCACTGCGTAAATAAGGGAAATGACGATGCACCAGTGCTGTGCAATATTCCGCGCCGTTTTAGCAGCGAATAATCCTACAAAAGCCAGGTAATGCCCCTCCGTAAACCGGGCTTTTGCCGAGAGTTCTCGCTGAATGTTGTGGTTTTTAGAGTGAAAAGCCCTATAGGAAGCTTTTTATACTGCACGCCCCGCTGATTCTGCAGGATTTGCCCTGCAGGACGGTTCTGCCCATGAAGCAGGCCCGGTTTCGCAGAAGCAATGGCTTATCGGTCAGGGCTTCGATACTCGGTGGTCATCTCCAATAACAAGACGAGGATGTACCCCTATGCCAGTTGGCAATCACCTGCCCCACGGCGGGACCGCTCAGGGCGGCCCGCTTAAACGCGAACTCGGCGAACGGCATATTCGCTTGATGGCGCTCGGTGCCTGTATCGGCGTCGGTCTGTTCCTCGGTTCGGCCAAGGCCATCGAAATGGCCGGCCCGGCAATCATGCTGTCCTACATTATTGGCGGCCTGGCGATCCTGGTGATCATGCGCGCCCTCGGCGAAATGGCCGTGCACAACCCGGTCGCCGGTTCTTTCAGTCGCTACGCGCAAGACTATCTCGGCCCCTTGGCCGGCTTCCTGACTGGCTGGAACTATTGGTTCCTGTGGCTGGTGACCTGCGTTGCGGAAATCACCGCGGTGGCGGTGTACATGGGCGTCTGGTTCCCCGATGTGCCGCGCTGGATCTGGGCACTGTCGGCCCTGATCAGCATGGGCACCATCAACCTGATCGCGGTCAAAGCCTTCGGTGAGTTCGAGTTCTGGTTCGCCCTGATCAAGATCGTCACCATCATTGCGATGGTGATCGGCGGTGTCGGCGTAATAGCTTTCGGCTTCGGCAATGACGGTGTGGCGCTGGGGATTTCCAATCTCTGGGCGCACGGCGGCTTCATGCCCAACGGTATGCAAGGCGTGTTGATGTCCCTGCAAATGGTGATGTTCGCCTACCTCGGTGTCGAGATGATCGGCCTGACCGCCGGTGAAGCGAAGAACCCGCAGAAGACGATTCCGAGCGCGATCGGCTCGGTGTTCTGGCGGATTCTGCTGTTCTACGTCGGCGCGCTGTTCGTCATCCTGTCGATCTACCCATGGAACGAAATCGGCACTCAGGGCAGCCCGTTCGTGATGACCTTCGAGCGTCTGGGCATCAAGACCGCCGCCGGCATCATCAACTTCGTGGTGATCACCGCCGCGTTATCGTCCTGCAACGGCGGCATCTTCAGCACCGGGCGCATGCTCTACAGCCTGGCGCAGAATGGCCAGGCCCCGGCCGGTTTCGCCAAGACCTCGAGCAACGGTGTGCCCCGTCGCGCACTGTTGCTGTCGATCGGCGCGTTGCTGCTGGGTGTGCTGCTCAACTACCTGGTACCCGAGAAAGTCTTCGTCTGGGTGACCGCGATTGCGACCTTCGGCGCGATCTGGACCTGGGTGATGATCCTGCTGGCCCAGCTCAAGTTCCGCAAAGGCCTGAGTGCCAGCGAACGTGCCGGTCTGAAATACAAGATGTGGCTGTATCCCGTCAGTTCGTATCTGGCGCTGGCGTTCCTGGTGCTGGTGGTCGGTCTGATGGCGTACTTCCCGGACACCCGCGTGGCGCTTTATGTAGGCCCGGCGTTCCTGGTGCTGCTGACGGTGTTGTTCTATGTGTTCAAGTTGCAACCGACCAATGTGTCGCAAGGTGCAGTGCGTTCGGCTTTGTAAGGCGTAACGTTTGAAATGAAAAAGCCCCGGTCATTAGGTCGCAATGATCGGGGCTTTTTCGTTGTGGACTTAAGTGGCTGCCACGGTCAGCGGTCGGGTCAGCCGTTTGTTGAAATCCAGCCATACCGCCAACAACGCCATCAACCCAGCCCCCACCAACGCAGTAAACACTTGCATGGCAAACGCATCGTCGGTCAGGGCATTGAGCATGTCCGCCAGCGGCGCCAGGAGCACACCCAGACAAAAGACTTCCAGCGAATAACGCCCCATCCGACAGCATTGCTGTGCCGGCCAGTTTTGCGTCCAACCGTTTCCGGGCAACAGCCGGGCGGTGACATAGGTCAACGCCAGGAAGTGCAACAGCCGTACCGGCGACAGATCGGTTTTGCTGATCGGGTACAACCAGTCGCTCAGGCGGGCCGGCATCAGGGCATCGTGTATTTGCGGCCACCGCCACGAAACGGTAATCACCCCGGCCACCACCACGTACACCGCTGCGCCGACAAACCAGGGCTGGCGCGCCAGCGGTCGAGTGTCAGGCACGCGTGGCCGCTGCCCATGAATCGCTGCGGCGCCGCCGAGCACAAACAGCAATTGCCAGGTAACGGGGTTGAAGTACCACACGCCGTCCTTGATGGCGGCCAGGTTCCAGCCAAACCATGGGGCGAGCAGGTACACCGTCGTCGACACCGCCACCACCGCCCCGGCCTTGCGCACCAGCATCGGCAGCACCAAGGGCAAACCCGCCAGCAGCACGATGTACAACGGCAGCGGGTCCATCAGGTTCGGTTTGAAGCGCAACAGCAATTCATCCACCAAGGCTTGCTGGGGATTGCTGATGAAATGGTGCAGGCCCATTTCTTCCACCAGGTCCCGGGTTTGCACGTGGCTGTTGGCGAAAAACACGATGCCCATCAGCATCGCCAGCAGGAATATATGCACCACGTAGAGCACCCAGGCGCGGCGCAGAATCTTCACGCAGGCAATCAGGTAACCGTCGCGCTGGAGGACTTTGCCGTAGGCCAGCACCGCTGCGTACCCGGCCAGAAACACGAAAATTTCCGCCGCATCACTGAAGCCGATGTTACGCAGGGTGATTTGGCCGAGCGGGTTGTGAGGCACGTGATCCCAGAAAATGAAGATCAGCGCGAGTCCTCGAAAAAAGTCGATCCGGTGATCGCGTTCAAGTGTCATGACGGCGGGCTCGTGAACGGGTGTTTAAAAAGGAATAACCGAAGGCGCTAATGGAGGCGTGCCGTACATTGGCGGCGCGCAGGGTGGCGTGATTCGTGGGCAATTGCAAAGTCGGGATATTACGGGATGTCTCTTGGAATGGCCGGGTGCGCAACCACTGGTCTGAAACGTTGTCAGGCCTGTGATTTCTGACAGTAGACAGGTTCAAAGTTTTATGACGGGTTCGTGCCGCGCTTTCAGACAGGAGAATCACCATGAGGCTCTTGTGGAAAGGGTTTTCCAGGTACACGGTGATCGGGGTCGCCAACACCCTGATTCACTGGCAAATCTTTTTCCTGCTGAGTGTGGCGGCTGACCTCAGTCAGGCAGTGAGCAACCTGTCCGCCTTCTGTGTTGCCGCCTCATTCTCTTACTGCATGAACGCGCTTTATACCTTCGACGCCAAGGCAACGCCCCGCGGGTATCTGCTGTTTTTGGGGGCCATGGGAGCGCTGAGTCTGGGTATTGGCCATCTGGGAGACGTATGGAAACTACACGGCTTGCTGACAGTGGCTATATTTTCGGCACTGAGCCTCGTGTTTGGTTTTCTGTTTTCAAAGTACGTGGTGTTTCGCGAGCGTGACGAATGAAAGTCTCGTTGATTGTTCCGGTATTCAATGAAGAGCAGGCGATCAGCCTGTTTTACCTGGCGGTGCGCCAAGAGTTGAAACTTGAGCGCGCCGAGGTCGAAATCGTGTTCATCAACGATGGCAGTTCTGACCGCACGGCGGAGCAGGTCAAAGCGCTGGCGCAAGCCGATGACCAGGTGATGCTGATTAACTTCTCGCGAAACTTCGGCAAGGAACCGGCGCTGTTCGCCGGCCTGGAATATGCCACCGGCGATGCGGTGATCCCTATGGACGTGGACCTGCAGGACCCGATCAGTGTCATCCCGTTGCTGATTGAAAAATGGCAAAAAGGCGCCGATGTGGTGCTCGCCAAGCGCCGCGATCGCACCACCGACGGGTACCTCAAACGCCAAAGTGCCGCGCTGTTCTACCATGTGCTGAATCGAATCGCTTACACCCGGATCGAAGAAAACGTCGGCGACTTCCGGCTCATGGACCGCAAGGTGGTCAACGTGATTCGCGCACTGCCCGAGCATCAGTTATTCATGAAGGGCGTGCTGTCATGGGCGGGGTTCAACACCGTGGTGGTGGAATATGAGCGAGCGGAGCGTGTAGCGGGCACCAGCAAATTCAACGGCTGGAAGCTCTGGAACCTGGCGCTGGAAGGCGTGACGTCGTTCAGCACCGTGCCGTTGCGTTTATGGACATACGTCGGCGGCAGTATTTCGCTCTTTGCGGTGCTCTACGCGGTGTACATGGTGCTGGACAAGATTTTCTTCGGTAACAGCGTGCCCGGTTACCCCTCGTTGATGACGGCCATTCTGTTTCTCGGCGGCGTACAGCTGATCGGCATCGGGATACTCGGTGAGTACGTCGGTCGGATCTACATCGAAGCCAAGCATCGGCCGCGCTATGTGGTGAAAGACGTCGTCGGTGGCAAAGACCGGCTAGGGCTTTAGCATGGGCAGGTTCAGCGATTTTCTCGTCAAAGAACTCGGACGCCGCCAGGTCTTCCTGTTTTTTCTGCTCGCGACCCTTGTGTATGTCGTACCGCTGATGCTCGCGGACTTTGCCTATATCGATGACAACTGGCGTTCCCTGTCGGCCGGAATGGCTTGGGCCCAGGAGGGCCGACTGTTTGCCGAGCTGTTTTACAAGCTGCTTACGTTCAGCAATGCCGCCCCGAACATCTACCCATTACCGCTGTTGATCGCCACGCTGGCCATGGCCTCGGCATTGACCAGCCTGACGTTTCATTACGACCCGCAGCCGACGATTTCCCATTGTCTGGTGGTGTTGCCGCTGTGGTACAACCCGTTTTTCCTGCAAAACCTGACGTATCAATACGATGGCCCCGTCATGGCCTTGAGCCTGGTCGCGGTGATCTACGCGATTACGTATCGTCATCCCTCACGCATCCTACAGTGGCTGGTGCCTTCTTTCCTGGTGGCGCTGGCGCTGGGGCTCTATCAAATCAGCCTCAATGTGTTTCTGGGCTTGTGTTGCCTGGAGCTGCTCAGGGCCGCCAATGATCGGTTGGCCTGGGCGCAATGGCGCGACTTGATCGGCTGGAAAGTCGCCCAGATCGTGCTCGCCTGGCTGATCTACTCGGCCAGTGCTTACCCGTACATGAGGCATAATCGCACGGCGTTGTTGAATTGGACGGCGGCACCTTTGCTGCAACTTCAAATCAACATCGAGCGAGTGCTGGAAAAAGTCGTGCTGCTGTTTCATGGCGGATTTGCCTGGGTGTTCGCCGTGCTGTTGCTGTGTGCTCTGGCCGGCGCTGTGCGCTTTGGCCTGAATGTGCTGCAGCGTCAGGACACAGGGGTGAGGAAAGGGCTGATCGCGTTGGGGTGTTTGCTGACATTGCCCGCCGTGGTGGTGCTGGTGTCGGGTGTCGCGCTGTTTTTCCAGGATTTCAATGAAGGCGCCAGGACACTGATGGGCTTCGGGGTCCTGTTGGTGCTGTTGTTCTATTTGAGCCATCTGGCGCTGGCCCGCCTCCACACGCGGCTGCCACTGTTATTGGTGGTGCCTTTGCTGGCGATGCTTTCGTTGTCGTACGCCTATGGCCGAGTGCTGACGATGCAGAAAACCTTCGCCACCAGCGCGCTACTGAGTCTTGAGTACGACATTGCGTCCCACCGAGAACTGCGTGAAGCCAGACGTATTTATATGTCGGTGACGTATTCCGATCACTGGCTGGTGGGGGCGGCGGGTTCATTCAAGCAGATGCCGGTATTGCACTACTTGCTGAACATCGACTTTTACCTGCTGGCCGAGGACCTGCCGAAAGTGGGCATCACCAACGTGGTGGCGGAGAAGGAGCGACGTAACGCGACCCGGGTCGGTTATCTGAGTTATCCACCGCTGTTAGAGACCCCGTACTACCGGATTTATGTGCTGGGTGATTACGGTTTTATCGTCTTTAAGGAACCGGCCCCGATCAAGTCGCTTCACTGGTAAAGCGCGATGACTGGGGCCGTCGGGGTCAGGCCGCTGCGACCTCATTAGGTTCAAAACTGTCCGCTCGTGCCATTTGCCACATCCGCGAGTAAAACTCGCCATTCACTTCACCGGTCAGTAATTCCCCCGGTTTCAGGAACACATGCAACTGCGAGAACAGTTTGATCTCGGTGGCTGACATGCGCCGAACCAAATGCTTGGCAGACAACTGGGACGGATGATCAAGCCCCGCGGCAGCCAGCATTTCGGCCAAAGCCTTCAGCGTGTTGCGGTGGAAGTTGAACACGCGCTGGGCTTTGTCCGGTACCACCAGCGCGCGTTGGCGCAGGGTGTCCTGTGTGGCAACGCCGGTCGGGCATTTGTTGGTGTGGCAGCTTTGTGACTGGATGCAGCCGATGGCGAACATGAAGCCGCGCGCCGAATTGGCCCAGTCGGCGCCAATGGCCAGGACGCTGGCGATGTCGAAGGCGCTGACGATTTTGCCGCTGGCGCCGAGTTTGATCTTGTCTCGCAGGTTCAGGCCCACCAGCGTGTTGTGCACGAACAGCAGGCCTTCGCGCATCGGCACGCCGATGTGGTCGGTGAATTCCACGGGTGCGGCACCGGTGCCGCCTTCCTTGCCGTCGACGACGATGAAGTCCGGGAGGATGCCGGTTTCCAGCATGGCCTTGGCGATGCCCATGAATTCCCACGGGTGGCCAAGGCAGAACTTGAAGCCCACCGGTTTGCCGCCAGACAGTTCACGCAATTGCTGGATGAACTGCATCAGTTCGATCGGCGTGGAAAAGGCACTGTGCCGAGACGGCGAGATGCAGTCTTCGCCCATCAGGATGCCGCGGGTTTCAGCGATTTCCCGGGTGACTTTGTGCTTGGGCAGAATGCCGCCGTGGCCCGGTTTGGCGCCTTGGCTCATCTTGATTTCGATCATCCGCACTTGGGGTGTCTGCGCTTGTGCGGCGAAGCGTTGCGGGTCAAATCGGCCGTCAGCCGTGCGGCAGCCGAAATAGCCACTGCCCAGTTCCCAGGTCAGGTCGCCGCCGTTTTCCCGGTGATATTCACTGATGCTGCCTTCACCGGTGTCATGGGCGAAGTTGCCGAGTTTGGCGCCCTGGTTCAACGCGCGAATCGCGTTGGCGCTGAGGGAGCCGAAGCTCATGGCCGAGATGTTGAACACCGACGCCGAGTACGGCTGCGTGCATTGCGGGCCGCCGACGATCACCCGAAAACTGTCGGGATCACTTAACGGTGCCGGGCGCATGGAATGGCCGATGAATTCGAAACCCGACTGATACACGTCGATGAGCGTACCGAACGGTTTGTCGGCGCTTTCATTTTTGGCTCGGGAGTAAACCAGCGAACGCTGGGCCCGGGAAAAGGGCAGGGCGTCGCTGTCGGACTCGAGCAGGTATTGGCGGATTTCCGGGCGAATACCCTCCACCAGATAACGGATATTGCCCAGGATCGGGTAGTTGCGGCGCACCGCGTGGGGGATCTGCAGCAGATCGAAAAGACCGATCAGACTCAAAACGCCGGTCACGGCGGTGATCGGCCAGAGCCAGTCGTTTTCCAGGAAGGGCAGGCTGGCGAGGGTGAAAATCACACAGACGGCAAAGAAGGCGTAGCGGCTCAGGAGTGACAGGCTCATACGGTTTCCTTGGGTTCGGACTCGGTTGTGTTCGGAACACCTATCTCTGTAGGAGCGAAGCTTGCTCGCGAAAGCGGTGTGTCAGCCAACATCAATGTTGAATGTAATGGCCTCTTCGCGAGCAAGCTTCGCTCCTACAGGAACGTGTTGGCTCAGGCATTTTGTGCCTGGAGAAAAATCGAAAACAGCTCGGACTGGGATTTGATCCCCAGTTTGCTGTACATGTGTTTCTTATGGACTTTCACGGTTTCGACAGCGATTTCCAGCTTGCGGGCGATTTCCTTACCGGAGCAACCGCTGAGCATCAAGCGCCCGACGTCCAGCTCCCGGGCGGTCAATTGCGCGCCTTTGAGTTGCTGCACCGAGGCTTCCAGTTGCACCCGCCAGTCGGGCAGTGGTGGTGCGGGCGCGAGGGCCACCACTTCGTTGATTTCATAAGGCTGGCGCTGGCGCAACAGGCCCAGCACCCAGGGCTGGATCAGTGACAGCAAGGCAATTTGCTGACCACTGAAGCGCTGCTTGCTACCCAATGACAGGCACAACGTGCGGTCCCCTTCGAGCAGGCAATTGAACTGGATTTCATCGGCCACCACATTCAGACGAAAGTAGCGCTGGTAATACTCCGTCAATTCGAAGTGCTCCGGGGCCACTTCCGACAAACGATAGAGCCCGGTGCGCGACTGCTCGCGGCAGGCGATGTAGAACGGGTCGAGCAGGTACAAGCCGCGCAGGTAATCCTGAAATAACTGATCGGGGCTGCCGTCCTCGCCCGGGCATTCGGCGAACACTTGCGGGCGTTGATCGGCGCTGAAAAGCAGCGCCACCCAGCTGTCGAAGGTCACGTACTGATCCAGCAATCGCACCAGCTGCGTCCAGAAATTGGGCTTGTCCAGGGCGTCGATCAGTTGCCCGACCGAGCGGTGCCAGGCGATGTCGTCCAACGAGAGTGTCATGCATCTACCCCTATCGTGTTACCCCAGCGGCGTGATTCCCCGGCCGGTTGCTTGCTGCGCATACTGGCGCACAGACAACAACCGGGCAATCTTTCTACCGCCCGTCCCATAACAAGGAATACCCATGAAAGTCGAACTAGCCCAGTTGGCGGGCCGTGACAACGGCACTGCGTACAACCTCGAACGCGCTCTGGCGGCGATTGCGGCCTGCGCCACCGACACGCAACTGATCGTCTTCCCGGAAACCCACCTGATGGGCTTTCCCACCGCTGAAACCGTGGCCCGGACCGCCGAACCGCTGGACGGGCCCACCGTCAGCGCGGTGCTGGCGGCTGTCCGTGAACGCAACATCGCCGTGGTGATCGGTATGGCCGAGAACGACAACGGCCGCTTTTACAACACCACGCTGCTGATGACTCCCGAAGGGATCGCGCTGAAATACCGCAAGACGCACCTATGGGCATCGGATCGCGGCGTGTTCGAGGCCGGCGACCGTTACTCCACGTGTGAGTGGAACGGTGTGCGGATCGGCCTGTTGATCTGCTACGACATCGAATTTCCGGAAACCGCCCGCGCCCTGGCGCAACTGGGCGCCGAATGGCTGATTGTCACCAACGGCAACATGGACCCTTACGGCCCGACACACCGCACCGCGATCATGGCCAGGGCACAAGAAAATCAGGCGTTCGCGTTGATGGTCAATCGGGTGGAAGCGGGCGATGACGGGGTGATGTTTGCGGGCGGCAGTGCGCTGGTGGATCCGTTGGGTACGCTGCTGTTCGAAGCCTGCCGGGATGAAGGGCAGTTTGCGGTTGAGCTGGACTTCAGCCAGTTGGCGGCGGCACGCAAGGACTATCGGTATCTGGATGATCAGCGGCTGAAGTTGCCGGGGGAGATTGTCGAGCATGCATCAGGATTGCGTGAGCTGCTGATTCCTTCGTACTGATCCGGATTTCGCATTGCTCTGAATGACCTCATCGCGAGCAAGCTCGCTCCCACAGGGGGATCTTCAGCGGACACAAAATGTGTGAACGACAGCAATCAAATGTGGGAGCGAGCCTGCTCGCGAAGGCGGTGTGTCAGTCACTATCAATGTTGACGGACATGGCCCCTTCGCGAGCAGGCTCGCACACATTTTGAATTGTGTTCAGGTCGCTGATTTTGTTTGGTGCACCGGTAGCTCAACCCTGAAGGTGGTCCCCACGCCCACTTCACTGCGCACCGTAATATCCCCACGATGTTTTTTTACGATGCCATAGGACAGGGACAACCCCAGCCCTGTCCCCTGGCCCACCGGTTTGGTGGTGAAGAACGGGTCGAAGATTTTCAGCAGGCTGTCCGGTGCAATGCCGGAGCCGGTGTCTGCGACCTCGATCCACACCGTTTCAGCTTCAAGCCCGGTGCGCAGGGTAAGGGTGCCGCGTTCCGGGCCGATGGCCTGAGAGGCGTTGACGATCAGGTTCATGATCACCTGATTGATTTGCGAAGGCAGGCATTCGATGTCGGGCAGGTCTTGAAATTCCTTGAGCACATCGGCCTTGTATTTGAGTTCGTTGGCGACAATGTTCAAGGTCGATTCGATGCCCTGTTGCAGATTGGCCCACTGCCATTCCTGATTGGAGTCCGCCCGGGAGAAGTCCTTCAGATCCTTGACGATCTGCCCGACCCGGTTGATGCCGTCCTTGGATTCCTTGATCAGCAGCGGGATGTCCTCGCGAAGAAATTCCAACTCGACCCGTTCGCGCAGTTGGTTCAAACGCTCGATGAGCTCGCGGGAGCCGATCGCTTCTTCCGCATCGCGATAGGCGTCGAGCATTTCCTGCAGTTGTTTAAAGTAGCCATCCAGGGTGCCGAGGTTGGAGGAAATGAAGCCGATGGGGTTGTTGATTTCATGGGCGACGCCAGCCGCGAGTTGCCCCAATGAGGCGAGTTTCTCCGATTGAACCAACTGACTTTCAAGCTGTTTGCGCTCGTCGATTTCCCGCTGCAACTCAATGCTGGCGTCTGTGAGCTGGCGGGTTCGGCGTTCGACCATCTGCCCTAAATGGTCCATCTGCACGCTGGCCCGTTCGGTCATGTCCCATTTGGTCAACAGGGTGTTGGCCATCTGCTGGACTTCAATGTTGTCGAACGGTTTTTTCAGAATCAGCAGCCGGTCATGCGCTTTCAAGCGGTCCAGCAGTTCATCCCAGGAATAGTCGGAATAGGCGGTGCACACCACCACTTGCAGGCGCGGGTCGGCCTGCCACAAATGTTCGATGGTTTGCGCACCGTCCCAGCCCTCGGGCATGCGCATGTCGACGAAGGCCAGGGCGTAGGGGCAGTTTTCCTGTAAGGCCCACTTGAGTTTGCCCAGTCCCTCCTGCCCGCCGTACGCCGAATCCAGTTCGAACAGAACGCTGGCGGCCTTCGCTTCGCTGCCGAACAGCGTGGCCTCCATCTCGTCCAGTTCAACGGTCTGCTCCGGCAGGGGCGTGAGAATCTTGCGGAAGTCCACGTGAATGGACGGCGTGTCGTCGATCAATAGAATGCGTCGGTTCGAAAGCTCGCTCATGCTTCCTCCGGTACGGTTTGCAGCGGGATCTGCAACGTGAACAGCGCGCCCTTACCCGGTCCGTCGCTATGGGCGGTGAGGTGACCGCTCATTTCGATGGCGGCCAGGGCGCAGCTGTGCAGGCCGAAGCCGTGGCCTTCCTTGCGGGTGGTAAACCCGTGGGCAAAGATCCGCGTCATGTTTTCCTCGGCGATGCCTTCGCCGTCGTCCTTGACGCTGACTTGCAGGGTTGTGTCGTCGACGATCTGGACCCCCAGAGTCATTTGCCGCGGACGGTTGCTGAGGTCGGACATGGCGTATTTGGCGTTGCTGATCAGGTTGATCAGGATCAGCAACAGCCGGTGCTTGTCGCCCATGACTTGCGGCACATCGCTGTACTCTTTGATCACCGTGACGTGGTGCCGGGTCAGTGCGCCGGAGTTCATGCGCAGGGCGTCCTCCAGCAAATCGCAGATATGCAGCGGTTCCATCAGACTGTTGGCGCCCGCGTAGGACTGCTGGGTGGAGACGATGTCCTTGATGTGGTCCACACTTTTTGTCAGCTGGGCCAGTTCGTCGGTCATGCTTTGTTGCTCCAGGGCAATCGCCTCCACCAGTTGATTCAGGTAACCCGGTAGCAACTTGCCTTTCGCGTCCTCGGTCAGAAAGGTCCCGAGGTCACCTTGATGGTCGTTGATCAGTTGCATGGCCTTGCCCAGGCCTTGTGCCTTGCTGCCGCGCAGTTTGCGGGTCACCAGCTCGGCCGAAATGTTCACACTGTTGAGGACGTTGCCGACGTTGTGCAACACATTGGTCGCGATCTCGGCCATGCCGGCCTGGCGTGCGGTGTCGAGCAGTTCGCTCTGGGTGTCCTTGAGTTCGCGGGTGCGCTCTTCAACCCGTAGCTCCAGGTCTTCATTGGCGGTTTGCAGGGCTTTGTTGACGCGATTGATCACGGTGAAACTGCGCATCAGGTGAATCGCCAGGTACACCAGCAACAGCACCAACAGTACGGAAAACACCAGCATGTAGAAGTGATAACGCTGATAGACCGTGTCGGCCTGCTGCTGGTCGGTGTTCAGCAGGTTGGTAATGTCGTCCAGGCGTTCGGCCACGGGAACGGCTTCGATGTTTTCCAGTAACCGGTTGACGACTGGCTGCTCACGCAGGATCAGTGAAATGTGATTGCTCAGAATTTCGATCGGTATATGGAACTGTTCAGGCAGACGCTGTTCGTTCACCCCCAGTTTGTTCAGCCCGAGCAGGATGTCGGCGGCTTTGTCGTCGGAGGTGACCTGAGCGAACTCCAGGCCGCTGAGCAGCAAGTCATACGTGTCGGTGGCGATGTTCTGAAGTTGCAGTTTGTCGCCATCCATCAACCGGGTCAGCTGTTGCTGAATGTCGTCCTCGGCGGTGGGCAGGAACGCCAGCGAGTTGCGCAGCACGGCGTTGTGAGACTTGAACTGCTCCACCAGGCGGGTCTTTTCCTGAATGGCGGTCAGGTACGCATCATGGCTGTCGCGCCAGATAGGCGAGTCGTTGCGGCCATGGTTCGACTCGATCGTGTCGAACCGCTCCCAAAGGCCCGTTATCTCGGTCAGTGGTGAGACCAACGGATCGTAGTTGTGACTGATGGCGATCCTGGCCTTGAGGATCTCGGTTTCCCATTGTGCGTTCAGCTGCTTGATCCGGCCGATCAAGTCCCGGGATTCGGTGTAGGTCGTCGTCTGGTTCGAGCTGGATTTGAGGTACAGGAACAGCAGCACCGAAGCCAGTATCAGGGCCACGACGCCTAGCAACGCCAGGTTGCGGCGGTTAGTCGTTTTCATAAGGGCTTGCCTCCCCATTCACCGGTCAGGGTCTTGAGGAATTTGATGATCAGCGTCTTGTCGTCGGCAGAGGGAATACGGCCGAGCTGGAACTTGAACATTACGTCCACCGCGTCCTCGAGGGTTGCGGCCGAACCATCGTGAAAATACGGCGCGGTCACGGCGACGTTGCGCAGGCTCGGGACCTTGAACACGTTGCGGTCCTCTTCGTCCTTGGTGACCAGATAGCGGCCCAGGTCGGCTTCGGTGGGGTTACCCCGGGCCTCGAAGTAGTCGCCCATGACCCCGAACTTCTGGAACATGTTGCCGCCGATGTTGACGCCCTGATGGCAGGCGATGCAGCCGTAGTCCTTGAAGCGTTGGTAGCCGTATTTCTCGTCGAGGGTGAGGATGTCGGTATTGCCTTGCAGGTATTGGTCAAAGCGCGAGTTGGCGCTGATCAGCGTGCGTTCAT
Organism: Pseudomonas sp. IT-P253; assembly: GCF_949768125.1. NCBI lineage: Bacteria > Pseudomonadati > Pseudomonadota > Gammaproteobacteria > Pseudomonadales > Pseudomonadaceae > Pseudomonas > Pseudomonas sp. IT-P253. The sequence continues at coordinate 122,427 of NZ_CATKPT010000066.1, forward strand.
AGGTGGCCAGGGCATTCTGCACATTGTTCATGGTCACGCCGTCCGGGTAGGCGTTGGCAAACGAGGTTTGATACGCCGTATCGGCGGTCAGCATCTGCACCACGTGCTCCCAGTTACTGCCCATTTCACTGGGGCTCTGCACCACGGCGTGGACTTGGGTTTCCAGGGTATCGGCGCGGCCGTTCCAGAATTGCCGGAAGTTCAGACTGGCGTTGAACACGCTGGGGGTGTTGATCGTCACCGGAAGGCCGGCGAAGCCGATGGAAAACGTCTTGTTGTCGGCACCGCCGTTTTCCAGTCGATGGCAACTGGCGCAAGACAGACTGCCATTGACTGACAAGCGTGTCTCGTTGAACAACTGGCGGCCGAGTTCGACCCGCAGTGGATTTTGCCGGGGCACTGTCGGCAGCGGTTTGAGCGGTTCATCCAGCGGTGCGGCGCCAGCGCTCAGGCAGAGCCCGAACAACGGCGCCAGCAGCAGACGGTGAAAGGAGGGCGACATCCGATGATTCCTTGGCAAAGGGCCTGTGTGTCGTTGCGTATCGTTCACGTGGCTGTGGATGAAGAGGACTTCACCGATCCCAGATACCGGACGAAGGCGTCCGGCTCCACCGCTTTGCTGAAGTAGTAACCCTGGCCTTCCTCGCATTGATGAGCCTTGAGGAAATCCAGTTGTTCGAGGGTTTCCACCCCTTCGGCAATGATGGTCAACTTGAGGCTCCGGCCCAAACTGATGATGGCGCTGACCAGGGCAGCGTCGTTGCTGTCGCTGCTTAAACCGCGAATGAACGACTGGTCGATTTTCAGCACGTCGACAGGAAAACGCCGCAAGTAACTCAGGCTGGAATAACCGGTCCCGAAGTCATCGATGGCCAGTCGAACGCCCATGACTTTGAGCCGGGTCAGCGCGTTCACTGTGGTATCGATGTTCTGCATTAACACGCCTTCGGTGATTTCCAGTTCCAGCAAGGCCGGCTCCAGACCGGTTTCTTTGAGTATCCGTTCGATGCCGTCGACAAAGTCCTGCTGACGGAAATCGATGGCCGACATATTCACCGACATACAGATCTTCGGTAGCCCCGCGGCCTGCCAGGCGCAGGCTTGTCGGCACGCCTCGGCCAGCACCCATTTACTCAATGGCACGATCAAACCGCTGTCTTCGGCGACACTGATGAAATCCGATGGGTAGACCAGGCCATGCCCCGGTTTTTGCCAGCGAATCAGCGCCTCGGCACCGACCACCTGGCCACTGCCCAGGTCCAGTTTTGGCTGGTAATGCAGGACAAATTCGTTGCGCTCCAGCGCCAGGCGAATGCCGCTCTCGATGCTTTGCTGATCCCGGGCGCGCTGGTTCATCTCGTCAATGAAAAAACGGAATTCGTTCGGGCCGCTTTCCTTGACGTTGCGCATCGCGGTTTCGGCTTTCTTGATCAGCGCGATGGCATCGAAGCCGTCGTCCGGGTAAATGCTGATGCCCAGGCTGGCGGTCACGCTCAGGTCGTGGCCGGCAATGTGCTGGGGGACGCGGATGGCGTTCAAGAGCTTTTCGGCGATGCCCTTGGTTTGCTGGGGGTGGTGGACGTCGGCGAGGATCACCACGAATTCATCGGAGCCGTAGCGGAACACAGAATCGGACTCGCGCACCGTTGCCACCAGGTTGCGCCCGACCTGTTTAAGCATTTCGTCACCGGCCGGATGGCCCAGGGCATTGTTGATGCGCTTGAAGCGATCGAGGCCCAGAAACATCACGGCCAGTTGTTTGTCATGACGCCGGGACAGGGCCAGGGACTGGTTCAACCGGTCACCGAGCAACGTGCTGTTGGGCAGCTCGGTCAGTACGTCGTACTGTAACAGGTGCGATACCTTGAGCAGCTCGTGGACCCGCGCCTCAATGGTTTGCTCCAGGCTCAGGACCTTCATCGCCGCGTCCTGCGCCATCTGCCATTTCCAGGTCAGGGCACTGGCCATCTGGCGGATTTCCAGGCTGTCGAAGGGCTTTTTCAGCACCAGCAACTGGTCGCCGAACTCCAGCCTTTCGGCCATGTCTTCCCAGGTGTAATCGGAATGGGCCGTGCACAGCGCGATTTGCAGGTGAGGGTCGGCCTTCCACAATTGTTCGATGGTGTCCAGGCCGTCCCAGCCCGGTGGCATGCGCATGTCGGTGAACGCCATGGCATAGGGGCGACCTTCGGCCAGTGCGCGCTTGACCAGTTCGAGGGCTTCCTGCCCCTGATAGGCCGAGTCGAGCTGGAACGTCAGCCGATCAATCTGCACGGTGCCGAACAGGGCTTCTTCCGCGCCGGCCAGGGTTTGTTCACCCTGAGTTTCAGCACCGAGAATCTTGCGAAAATCCTGATGAATCGAGGGCGTGTCGTCGATGATCAGGATGCGCCGGTTGGTCTGCACGAAAGGCATTCTCATCCTTTACCCTCCGTGGAGCGCACCGGATTGTTCAGGGTCGGCCCGAAGTCTTGATTCGGGGGCACGATGCTGCCGGCCTTCAGCAGCTCGGCGGCCTGCTGGCTGCTGACCGCTTTGCTGAAGAAGTAACCCTGGGCGTTCATCGGTGAACCGGTGGCCATCAGCGAGCTGCGCTGCTCCTGGGTTTCGACGCCCTCGGCAATGATGCCAATTCCGACGTCACGGGCGAAGTTGATGATGGCGCGCAGGGTGTTGGCGCTGGCCGGATCACGGGCGGCGGTGTGGATGAAGGCCTGAGCAAGTTTCAGGTGATTGACCTGGTAGGTCTTGAGGTAGTCGAACGAGGAATACTCGGTGCCGAAGTCGTCGATGGCGATCTTCACCCCCAGCTCACGCAGGCGCGGCAGCACATCGTTGTGGGTCCATTTGGTCTGGGCCAGCGTCGCTTCGGTGACGTCGAAGCGCAGGTCCCAGGGGCAGAGCTCCCAGCGCGCGGTGGTGCGCAGCACGTCATAGATCAGTTCCGTGCCACTCTTGAGTTGGGCCAGGGACACCTTGATCGCAATCACCGGCGGCGCCATGCCTTCGTCACGCCATTGGCGCATTTGCTGACAGGCGCGATCCAGCACCCAGTGACCGAGGGCGACGATGGTGCCGGTCTTTTCCGCAGCAGGCAGGAACGCAGGGGCTTCCAGTAAACCGCGCTCAGGGTGGTTCCAGCTGACCTGAGCTTCCATACCGAGGATTTTGCCGCTGCTAAGGTCCACTTCCGGCCAGTAATGCAGTTCGAGTTCTTCGCGTTCGATGGCCGCTCTCAATTCGCTGGCGATGGTCATGCGTTCGACCACCTCCCGATTGATCTCCTCGGAGTGGAAGTGGTACTGGTTGCGACCCTTTTCCTTGGAGCGATACAGCGCCATGTCAGCCTGAGTCAGCAGGCCGTCGGCGCTGGTGCTTTCCGGGGTGCAGCTGCTGATGCCGATACTCACCGAGACACGTACATTATTGCCGGCCAGGGAGTAGGGCAGCACCAGCGTATCGCGGATCTTGGCGGCCAGGGCGGCGGATTGGGTCGGGTCACCGACGTCCAGCTGCAAGATCGCGAACTCGTCACCGCCGAGGCGGGCCACCACATCGTTTTCGCGGACACAGGCCTTGATCCGGCGCGCAACCTCTTGCAGCAACAGGTCGCCCACCGTATGGCCGAGGGTATCGTTGATGCGTTTGAAGTGATCCAGGTCCAGGTAAAACATGGCGAACGGTGCCGCCCCCCGACGAGCGGCGGCGAAAGCCTGGTGCAACCGTTCGATCAGCGTCGCACGATTGGTCAGTCCGGTGAGCCCGTCGGTGCGGGCCAGCAAGGCGATTTTTTCCTCGGCCAGTTTGCGTTCGGTGATGTCAATGATGATGCCTTCGACTTCCAGCAAGCGGCCTTCATCGTCGCGCACCGGGATGTAGCGGTTTTCGACCCAGCGCCAGGCCCCTTCGCCCGTGCGCATCCGAAACTCGATGGAGGCGCCTGCCGCATGACGGTCCAGCACCCGGGCCATGGCGGTGTCGACCTTCGTTTGATCATCGGGATGGATCAGTTCCTGGGCCCAGTTGGCCGAGGCCACGAGGTTCGCTGCGATGTGACCGTATTTGGTGATGTTGTGCGAGATGTACATCAGCGGAAACGATGGCTCGCCCCGCAGCCGATACAGAATGGTCGGGCTGTTCTGCACAATGATGTTGGCATCGGACAGTTCGCGGGTGCGCTCCTCGACCGCTTGTTCCAGCAGCGACATTTTCAGCGCTGCGTCTTCGGTCATTTGCCACTTGGCGGTCAGTGCACTGGCCATCTGGCGGATTTCGATGGCATCGAAGGGCTTTTTGAGAATCAGCAGGCGATCGCCCAGTTCCAGGCGTTCGTCGATGTCTTCCCAGGAATAGTCGGAATAAGCAGTGCAAAGTGCCACTTGCAGCTTGGGATCGACCTGCCACAGCCGTGCGATGGTTTCCAGCCCGTCCCAGCCCGGCGGCATGCGCATGTCGATGAAGGCCATTGCGTAGGGCATATCGTTGGCCAGCGCCGTCTCGACCTTGTCCAGGGCTTCGAGTCCCTGAAGCGCCGAGTCGAGTATGAAACCTTGCAGCGACAGCGCCGCAGGGGTGCCGAACAGGGCGTTTTCGGCGCTGATCAGACTGTCGTCATCGATCGATGGCGGACTGAGGATCTTGGCGAAGTCCGCATGAATCGAAGCCGTGTCATCGACGATAAGAATCCGCCGGTTGGTCCGCGCCAGCAGCGCATTTATCGACATACGCCGGTACCGGCAGCAGTGTGGTGCGGTGTTCTCATAGAGGGCTTCCTTTCCCTGATCTGGCTGAACTTACAGATTATGGATCCGAGTTAGCTGAGCATAGCCCTCTGTCCGGCACTTCGTGCAACTGAATGAGCTGAATCATTTCCGCTGGCGTGCTAAAAATCCTCTAGCCTGTAGGTCAGGCTCCGACAATAGGGGATGTTTGTCGGGGCCAGCCATAACGATGTGCCCGTTTCACTTGAGGTGACGCCATGGAAGAGCAACTCCCTACGACTTTGAACGATAAACCCAAAGTGCTGCTGGTCGATGACGAGGAGTCAATCCTCAACAGCCTGCGTCGCCTGTTACGCGGCCAGCCCTACGAGGTGCTGCTGGCCACCAGCGGTGCCCAGGCGCTGGAGATCATGGCGCAACAGTCCATCGACCTGGTGATGACCGACGCACGCATGCCCAACATGGACGGCGCCACGCTGCTGGCCCACATCCATCGGCTTTACCCGACGACCACCCGCATTCTGCTCACGGGCTACGCGGACATGCCGACGATCATCAAAGCCATCAACGAAGGGCAGATTCACCGTTACATCAGCAAACCCTGGAACGACGAGGAAATGCTCCTGACCTTGCGCCAGGCCCTGGCTCATCAACATTCCGAGCGCGAACGCCAGCGCCTGGAGAAATTGACCCGGCTGCAGAATGACCAGTTGAAGTCGCTCAACTTCACCCTGGAAAAACACGTCGCCGCCCGCACCTGCGAACTCCAGCAGACCGCCGACATGCTCGACCTGGCCTACGAAGAGCTCAAGCACAGCTATGTCACCGGCACCGAGGTGTTCTCGCTGCTGGCCAACCTGCGCTTGCCACCAGCCAAACAGACCAACCGCCAGATCATCGAACTGGTGCGGGTCTACTGCAAAGTTCATGGCCTGGACGAGGGCACCAGTCGCGACCTGGCCATGGCCGCCGCGCTCTACAACATTGGCAAGCTGAGCTGGACCGACAGCATGATGACCACCCCCGCGGACCTGCTGCACTACAACGATCGGGAGCACTATCGCGGTTATCCCAAGCAGAGCGAATCGCTATTGATGACGCTCGACCCGATGAAAGATGCCGCCCATTTGATTCTTCATCACCAGGAGCGCTGGGATGGCAGCGGCTTTCCCGACCGGCTCAAGGGCGAGGCGATTCCGTTCGGTTCACGCCTGCTGAAACTGGCGGTGGATTTCATCGAGTTGCAGCGCGGGCTGATCCTTGAGCGGCTGATGAACAGCGATGAAGCGCTGGTCTACATCCGCAGCTATGCCGGGCGACTCTACGATCCCGAGCTGGTGGAGGATTTCATCAAGGTCTGTGCCGCGTACCTGAGCGATGTCTCGTTGGCCGATCCGTCGGTCAAGGTGCTGACCACACGGGAAGTGACGGCGGGCATGATCCTGGCGCGCAACCTCAATGCCGACAACGGCATGCTGCTGCTCAATGCCGGCAAGGTGTTGAATGGGCCGCTGGTGGAGAAGTTGATCGCCTTCGAAGCCATGGAAGGTGCGAAATACAGCATTTTTGTGAAGGTGCCGGAAGAAGTAAGCGGCGCGATTCTCGAGGCGGGTTAGTTTTTCCAGTCGCTGCGCCTCCCCTGTGGGAGCGAGCTTGCTCGCGATAGCGGTTCAACATTCAACATCTATATTGACTGACACTCCGCCATCGCGAGCAAGCTCGCTCCCACAAGGGTTGGGCACTGCTCTGTAAGATTTTTTCGGCGTGACGAGGCGCCAACTCTCATGTGATCCTTGCGCCTTTCCCCCAAGGCCAACCCTGATCCATGACCCTTTCATCCGCTGCTTCGCCCCGCCTCATCCGCATCGCCGCCGCCCTGTTGATCGGCCCGGACGGTCGCACGTTGTTGGTCCGCAAGCGCGGCACCGAAGCCTTCATGCAACCCGGCGGCAAGATCGAAGCCCATGAGCAACCGGTTCACGCGCTGGCCCGTGAACTGGAAGAAGAGTTGGGCCTGATCATCGATCCGGCACACGCCACCTATCTCGGGCAATTCTCGGCACCGGCCGCCAACGAGCCGGGTTTTGTCGTCCAGGCCGAACTTTTTCAGCTGACGATCGATTCGCACGTATCACCTGCGGCGGAGATCGAAGAGGTGCGCTGGATTGACCCGGCCACCGACGGTGATATCACGCTGGCGCCATTGACACGGGACCTGATCCTGCCGTTTTATCGAGCCTCGTTAACCGCGACCGCTTGATCATCTCTGGACTAAAGGACTGCCCATGATCCCGCTTCAAGACGTGCTGATTTTCGCCGCTGCCGCATTGTTGATGGTGCTGACGCCGGGGCCGAACATGATTTACCTGATCTCCCGTTCGATCTGCCAGGGGCGCAAGGCCGGAGTGACCTCGTTGCTCGGTGTGGTCGCGGGTTTTTTCGTGCATCTGTTCGCGGCCGCCGCCGGTTTGACCGCCGTGTTCATGGCAGTGCCGATAGCGTACGAAGTGTTGAAGTGGGCCGGTGCGCTGTACCTGATATGGCTGGCCTGGCAAGCGGTCAAGCCGGGTGCGCGCTCACCGTTCGAAGCGCAGCAGTTAGCGCCGGATTCGTCGCGCAAGCTGATCACCATGGGTTTTCTGACCAGCGCGCTGAACCCGAAGATCGCGGTGTTTTATCTGTCGGTGTTTCCCCAGTTCATCACGCCTGAGCACGGTTCGGTGTTTACCCAAAGCGTCACCCTCGGCCTGACACAGATCAGCGTCAGTTTCTGCGTCAACCTGCTGATTGCGCTGTTTGCGGCGAGCATCGCCTCCTGGTTCGTCAACAACCCGACCTGGCTGGCGTTGCAGCGTTACTTCATGGGCTTTGTCCTGTCTGCGCTGGCGGTGCGCCTGATGCTTGAGCAACGAAGGATGGCTTGAACATGTGGATCGAACAGCTGGACGCCAGCCATGCCCTGGACTATCGGGCGCTGATGCTCGAAGCCTATGACCTGCATCCCCAGGCGTTTACCTCCAGCGTACGCGAGCGCGCCGTGATGCCGCTGAGCTGGTGGGAATCGCGCCTGACCGGCAAGCTGGATGTGGTACTCGGGGCGTTTGAAGAGGGCAAGCTGGCGGGCATTGTCGGGCTGGCCTTTGAGTCTCGGGAAAAGGCCCGGCACAAAGTGACCCTGTTTGGCATGTACGTGTCCGGCAAGGTTCGACAGCGTGGGCTCGGTTATCAACTGGTGCAAGCGGCTCTGAAGCAAGCACAGACCCATCCAGGCCTGAAGCTGATCCAGCTGACTGTCACGGCCGGCAACGAAGCCGCGTTAAACCTCTACCAGCGCTGCGGCTTCATCCAGTTCGGCCTCGAACCGCTGGCCGTGCGCGTGGGCGAAGACTACTTCGATAAAATTCACATGTGGCGCGAACTCACCGCCTGACTTACGACGAACGCCCACTCGGTGTAGCAGCTGCCGAAGGCTGCTACAAATCGTGTGGGCGAAGTGATCAGCGCACGGCGCTGACACCGTCCAGTGTCGAGAACGAGGTGTCCTTGGCTGTCAGCAAAAAGTCGCGCATGTACGGTGCATCCAGCATGTCGGCGCGAATCCCCGCATACAGCGTCGCAAACAATCCTTTCTCACCCAGTCGCTTGGCTTTCACGTAACCCCGTGAGCTGTATTCATGCAACGCCCAATGGGGCATGCCGCACACGCCGCGACCGCTGGCCACCAGTTGCATCATCATCACCGACAGTTCCGACGTGCGGACTTGAGCCGGTTCAATGTCTGCAGGTTCAAGGAAGCGGGTAAAAATATCCAGTCGGTCACGTTCTACCGGGTAAGTGATCAGCGTTTCCGTGAGCAGGTCTTCCGGGACGATGTAGGCCTTGCTCGCCAAACGGTGCTGGTTGGCCACTGCGAGCATTGCTTCGTAGGTGAACAACGGTACATAAGTGATCCCCGCCAGTTCCAGCGGGTCGGACGTCACCACCAGGTCCAGATCACCACGAGCCAGCGCCGGCAGTGGGGCGAAGGAAAAGCCCGAGGCCAGGTCCAGCTCGACTTCCGGCCAGGCATCGCGGAACTGGTCGATGGTCGGCATCAGCCATTGAAAGCAACTGTGGCACTCGATCGCCATGTGCAAGCGCCCGGCGGTGCCTCCGGCCAGCCGCGCAATATCGCGCTCGGCGCCACGTAGCAGCGGCAGGGTAGCGTCGGCCAGTTGCAGCAGGCGCAAACCGGCGCTGGTGAAACGCACCGGTTTGGTCTTGCGCACGAACAGCGGCATGCCCATGCGCTCCTCCAGCTCCTTGAACTGGTGGGACAGGGCGGACTGCGTCAGGTGCAGCCGGTCGGCGGCATCGACCAGGCTATCGGCTTCGCGCAAGGCGTGCAGGGTCTTCAGGTGACGTATTTCAAGCACCGGATGGCTCCATGAGGAAAACTTGTGATCAACACGAAAAGGTTGAGTTTGTCTCATGGGGGGGAGGCTGTCGACAATGGCGCCATGTTTTACACCATCTTTGATAGAGAGCATTCACCATGGCCCAGGCCCACACATTTGGTTTCCCACGCATCGGCGCAGACCGCGAACCGAGCTGGGGGCCGCTGTTCGACAACGTCGAAGAAGCCAAGGCCCCGGGCCATACCGTCAAACCGGTGATCCTCGGTCCGCTGACTTACCTGTGGCAGGGCAAGGCCAAAGGCGACGACTTCGACAAGCTCGACCTGCTGGAGCGTCTGCTACCGGTGTACAACGAAATGCTCGGTCGCCTCGCGGCGCAAGGCGTGGAATGGGTGCAGATCGACGAGCCGATCCTGTCCCTGGACCTGCCACAAGCCTGGAAAAACGCCTTCGAGCGCGCTTACCACATCCTTCAATACTCACCGCTGAAAAAACTGGTGGCGACCTGCTTCAGTGGCCTGGAAGCCAACCTCGGGCTGGTCGTCGGTTTGCCGGTGCAGGGCTTGCACATCGACGCGGTGCGCGCACCGGACCAGCTGGTCCAGGTGCTGGACCGTCTGCCGATCTACAAGATTCTCTCGGTGGGGTTGGTCAACGCTCGTGACGACTGGCGCTGCGAACTGCAGCCCGTGCTGGCGCAACTGCCATTTGCCCGGGAGCGCTTTGGCGACAACCTGTGGGTCAGCCGCTCCAGTTCGCTGCTGCACAGCCCAGTGGACCTGGATTGCGAAGACAAACTCGACCCGGAACTGAAAAGCTGGCTCGCCTTTGCCGTGCAACAGTGTGGCGAAACCGCCGTGCTGCCCGATGCCCTGGCTTGAAGCCGCAGTGTCTGCGGCGCATCACCTCCAAGCCTGAGGCACGACCTGGTTAACGCATCGACCACTCAGCGACATTCATCAAACTGTCACGCAACTGTGGCAGCGCGCTTGAACAAACTTCATCAGACTCGCGCTCTACTGGGGTTCTGCGTTTCGGTGTTTTTCATGCGTACGTCTTTTTTATCAAGGGCTGTTTTTCTGGCCGCATTGTTGTTTAGCCTGCCGTCGTTGGCGGCGTCTCGTTGTGATGTCAATGTTCCGACCGAGCGGGCTGACCTGGCGCAGGTGAGCCTCGCGTATCAGAGCATCGGTCGTGCGTCGGACCCTGCATTGTTGCTGGTGATGGGCTTGGGCGGGCAGTTGATCCACTGGCCGGACGAAGTCGTCGTAGCCCTGTGTCAGCAGGGTTTTCGGGTAATTCGTTATGACAATCGCGATGTGGGCCTCTCGACCTGGCGGCAAGCCCCCGTCGAGGCCAACCTGACCTTCGAAGTGCTGCGCTACAAGTTGGGTTTGCCGGTGTCAGCGCCGTACACCCTCACCGACATGGCGGACGATGCGTTCGGATTGATGGATGCCTTGCACGTCGAGCAATTCCATGTGCTGGGCGCCAGCATGGGGGGGATGATCGCCCAGCACATGGCGGCCATGGCCCCGCAGCGTGTGGAAAGCCTGACCTTGATCATGACCAGTTCCGGGGCCGAAGGGCTGCCGGCGCCGAGTGCGGCGTTGTTGCAGTTGCTTGCGCGCCGGGGAGCGCCGAGTCGCGAAGTGGCCCTGGAACAACAAGCCGACTTGCTTGCGGCGCTGGGCAGTCCGACGGTCAGCGATGATCGGCAGGCGCTGCTGCAACAGGCGGCGCTGTCCTATGACCGGGCATTCAACCCCGAAGGCGTGAAGCGCCAGATCATGGCGATCCTCGCCGAGCCGAGCCGGGTGGCGCTGCTCAATAAGCTGCGCGTGCCGACCCTGGTGGTCCACGGCACGGCCGATCCGCTACTGCCCGTGATGCACGGCGTACACCTGGCGGCGCATATCCGTGGCAGTCAGTTGAAGCTGATTCCGGGGTTGGCCCATCGTTTCCAGGAGGCGTTCAAGGCGCCTTTGCTGGCGGCGGTGTTGCCTTATTTGCAGGCTCATCGCGAAGACACGTCCCATTGGGCGCAGATTGATCCAGTTGCCGAACACAACCTTCTTTAACCCCCCAAAAGTCCAATGTGGGAGCGAGCCTGCTCGCGAAGGCGGCGTATCAGCCAGCATCAATGCTGAATGTGAAACCGTATTCGTCGGAACGCCGCCCGGAGCAGGCTCGCTCCCACAAGGGATCTGCTCCGGTGTATCGTTCGAGTTTTGCGGCCCGTGTTGAGCCTGCGAGGTGTGTGATGAGTACCCCCTTGAAAATCGATTTCGTCAGCGACGTGTCCTGCCCCTGGTGCGTCGTCGGCTTGTATGGCCTGACCGGGGCCCTGGATCAACTGGGTGACGAAGTGCAGGCAGAGATTCGTTTTCAGCCCTTCGAACTGAATCCGAAAATGGGCCCTGAAGGCCAGAACATAACCGAGCACATCACTGAGAAGTACGGCTCGACGCCCGAGCAGTCGCAGAAAAACCGCGAGATGATCCGCGCGCGTGGCGCCGAGGTCGGGTTTGCTTTTCGCACCGACGGCAACAGCCGTATCTACAACACCTTCGATGCTCATCGTTTGTTGTACTGGGCGGGGCTGGAAGGGTTGCAGTTCAATCTCAAGGAAGCCTTGTTCAAGGCGTACTTCACCGAGGGCGGCAATCCGTCCGACCCCGCTCAGCTGGCGCAGATTGCGCAAAGTGTTGGCCTGGACCGCCAGCGAGCCGAGGCGATTCTGGCGTCGGACGAGTTCGCCAAAGAAGTGCGTGAGGAAGAGCAGTTGTGGCTGTCCCGTGGCGTGAGTTCGGTACCGACCGTGGTCTTCAATGGACAATACGCGGTCAGTGGCGGGCAACCGGTGGAAGCGTTTGTCGGGGCGATTCGGCAAATCATCAGTGAGGTGAAGGGCGGAACGGTCAGCTGACGGATTTCAGTCGGTAAAAAGTGATGGTTTTTTTGTGGCGAGGGAGCTTGTCGGAACGCCGCCCCGCCCCGCTGGAGTGCGCAGCAGTCCCATTTTTGGGGCCGCTACACAGCCCAGAGGGAGCAATGGTTTCTTTCATTCAAATAATCGAATCGATATCCAGTGTATAGGGCTCCCCAATGGCACGGCCGCAGATCGAAGCCAACAACGCGTCGTCATCCGTACTCTTCGGTGCCATGGCCAACTGCTCAGCGACCTGGTTTTCTGGATGTGCCTGCCAGCGCGACAGGTTTTCCGCCAATTGTTCGGGTTGCTCTGCAAGCGTTCCGTAAACATCTTGTTTGGCCACACTCAGGCTCCGAAGTGTCGCCAATCGAGTGCGTGTTGTATGTATCTTGTAGATCTCACGATTGATTGCATCGAGCGTCTTTTCTTGGGTGCGCACATAGGCGTCCGAGCGCGCCGGCAGGTCATTTCGTTTACTGCGCAACTGCTCGGTAACTCGTTCCAGCGCAAGCCCTACCCATCTAAACTCTTCCTCGGTGACCCGCGAACGTTTCGACTCGTGCGCTTCTTGCCAACGCCGCAGAGCCGCCCAGCATGCTGGAACGTACCCGCCCACCATCGAGTGATGACCCGCATTGAAGAGTTGAGTCAGCAACGACGGCCGCTCCGGCAGTCCGTTTGTTTGCTGGAGCGCGACCGTGCAGGCCGCATGCTGGGTGATGGTGTCGCAGCCCGGTTCCCACAGGATTGAGGACATTTTCTGACGACCAAACTCCACCGGCATGGCGTGATACAACTTGCCGTGATGTTCGTAAGGCTCGTCCGTCCAGTTGGTGATACCTGCCACGAACACCGACAGGCCGGCGGGTACGTTGACGAAGGTCAGCGCCGCCCCGGCCCCGAAGACGCCGGCCTTGGTGTTCATCCAGGTACCGGGCACGCTCGGCACCGGGTCGTTGTGGTTGACCATGCGGTAATGCACCAAGGCCGCGGCACCTTTGGCGAAGTTGGCGTCACCGGCGCGGGGGGAGCCGTAGGTGTAGAGCTGTATGTTGTAGCCTTCCGGCCTGCGACGCAGCATTTCCGAGAGTAGCAATGCTACGGCGCCACCCAGGCTGTGGCCGCAGATCAGGAGCTTTTGTCCTGCATAAAATTTGTCGAGGTAATTAACGACGAATTCGTAGGCTTTCTGCGCGGCTTCGTAGAAACCACGATGCACTTTGCTGTCGGTGTCTTCAAATGGCACTTGGAATGCATCGGCGTCGCGAAGGCCATCCGCCATAAGTTCGTAGGTGCCACGTATTGCGATCAGTATCAGTTCGTCGTGGTGCGTGATGAAGGCTTGGGTATCGGTAGTTCCTTTCTCATCAGTATCGTCGAGAAAGTGAATGTTGGCGGGGTGTTCCTGATCGCCCTTCAGCTCAGGGTTGTTGACTGTGTAGAGGCCCGGATCGAATGGCACGATTTCCAAACGTTTGGAATACGGCACATCCTCGTACAGCGGGTAGTAAGGTTTTGTTTGAGTCGAATCGACCTGCCACAGTTCATCGAACTTGGCCAATGCATCACCGAACCAGTTCCCTACACTCGGTTGAAGTGGGAAGTTCACAGGGGCTTTTTCTATGGGCGGTTTTGCAGGTCTCTGGCCAAAGGGGCAGTAGCTCAAGGTGGCCATCAAAGCGAGTTGATACAGGTTGAGCGCACAGAACTCGGGACCGGTGGAGAGCATCGGACGCAAGGCCCGCAGTGGCCGCACTTCCAGCACGGTGTGTTGTTGTGGCAACAGGGCCACGCCAAACGCGCCATGTTTGCCCATGAGCTTTGTCCTTCCCGTGTTATGCGGGTAAGGGAGATAAACCTCAGGAGGCAAATGCGAGACATGCTGGACCAGATGCCGCACTTCCACCTCGAAGAACTCGCCAGCGCAGGCTTGTGCGGGATTTTCCCTGGGGCGTGTTGAGTGGTTGTTCAGATAGCGGGTTTGTTCGGCGCGGACTTGGAGTTCGGTGATTTTGAGGGGGTAATGTGGTCTTGTTATAAGGTCTTTATAGGGTTGCTCATCGCCTTGGTACTTTTGATCAACGGTGAGCGCAATGGGCCCCGCAAAGTGATTCGTAATTTTAGCTGTACCAGTGATATCCAGATAGCCACTATATTTCTGGCCTTCCGAATCTACCGCGGTATAGACCAATCCAGCATAAGGTTCTCCAGAGCCGTACTCATCGACCAACTGAAAACTGGTCCATTTACCTTGTATGGGACAGGCGAGCACACGGCTGCTCAACCGTGATTCCAACTCTTTTTCCAATGACGTCATGTCAAACTCTCCTTATTCAGTGCAGCCGGGGTAAATGGTGCAGATGCGCCCATCCACCATTTTGAAGGTGCTGAAATCCGTGTAATTGCCATTGCAGTAAGCACGTTCATCTTCAAAACCTTTGCCCATGCAGCGCTTCCAGCCGTTGGGCACTTCGACCCAAGTGTCTCCCCAGCCAGGCCTTTCTTCCTCCGCCAACATGATCTTCATCTTCACGGTTTTACCCGGCAGTTGATCGAGGGTGTAGGCCGAGAACGGGCGACCACGCTCCGGTTCGCCCTGTGCACCGGCAGCTTTGCAATCGAGGATTTTTCTGAGGATGCGCGGCTTGCCTGAAGTGCGGAACAACCACTGGCATTGACCGTAAAAGGTACTTTCGCCCGTTTCGTTGAAAGCACTCTTGTACTGATCTTCGAGCTCATCGCGAATGACGACCATGGCGCTGTCCCCTCCAAAGTCCCCCCGGGCTTTGCCGTAGCTGGAATTGATTTCCAGCTTGATGCGTCTGATCACCAAGGGACAGCCGCTGACCGTTCTGTGCAGGGTGATTTCAGCACTCGATTTGTAATTTTCACGCCATTTCAGGTTGTATACGATTGCGGTGTTTCTCTCGCCCGGCACAGTGCAGGTTTCACCCTTGGCTGGCTCATATTTTACGATGGCCTTATAGGCAAAATCGGCAGGTAAATCGGCGGTGAAGGTGAATGTGTTTGGCGGCTCGGCGGCGCAGCCTGCCGTCAATACGAGGCAACAACCCAGACGTGCAGTGCGTAATGCACATTTCATATCCGGTCGTCCCTTTGCCAGAACTCCGTTTCCCGATGCACCCGTTCAAAGTGTTCAGTCGGGCTTTCATCGGGGCGCACTTGCCAGTGCGGCGCCAGCGTAAAAGCGGGTGCCTGCAAGCTCTGGATCAGTAGAAACTCCAATTGCGCCGGCTCCAACCAGCCCCATGCATCCGCCAGGGCCAGTCGGTCGCACAACCAGGTGTCGGGGTCATGCAGATCGGCGAGTTTGACGTAGGCCCTCAAATGCTCTGCCAACAAGTATCGATGGGCGTTGAGCCGGCGAATCTCCGTAGCCTGCGGATGCGGGATCGGTGTGCGTAACCAGAGTGGATCGTCAGGCACCGGGTAAGTGCCTGGGGCTGGGCTGAGGGCGGTTTTCCAGTCTGTACCGTTCCAGAAGCAGACACTGATTGCCGGCCCGAGGTACGCCGGATAAGCCTCGACAGGCAAATGCTCAAGCGCGCGAGCCAAGACTCGATTGTCGTGAAAGCGGTACAGCGCTTGTTGGGGACGCGTACCGATGATCAGCCGTTCATGCCAGTGACTCACCAGTTTGCGCAAGTCGCCTTTTGGCACGCTGGTCAGCCAGCCCCAGTTTCGCTGCGGGTGGTCGAGCAGTTCGTCAATGCGCCTGTCGCCGGGCTGATCCAGGGTGAAGATGAACGGACCAGCGTCAGCCAGGGCAGCGATGTTGGTTGCACTGTAGACGCCCAAATACTGTTCTAACTGGCAGGAGTTCAACAATAACTGCCGGGTATCACGCTCATTCTCTGAGTTCAGCACCAGACAAATTTCATGACCAAAGCGCCGCTGTTCGGTTATCCATCGATGGGGCAGTGAGTCGATCATGCGGCGGCTCCTTCCGTCAGGCATAGGCCTTCTCGGCAGGCTTCGCAGATTGGACAAAAATCCGCCCCCAGCACGTTGCTGGTCGCCATTAACGCACTCTGGGAGGGCGCGATTATTGGGGGCAGTTCTGGTGGCGCAGACAAGCCATCAATTGCTCCAGGCATTAATAGCGATGAGGCCGAGCCCGGCACGGGAGTACCTCCAATCTGGATTTCGCTGCTGCTGAAAATTCCACCGTGGCCCAGCACGATGTGTTCACTCCCGCCATTGATGCTGATGTTCGGAGCATCCAGAACAATGTGTGCGCCCGCCTTGATGTGAATGTACTGACCGGCTTCAACGACCAGCGTTTGATCCACTCGGGTGTGGCGGTTGGTGGCGTGCAGGTAGTCGTTGGCTTCAACGCGGATTGTGCGGTCATTGGTGGTGGTCCGGTGCTCTTTGGCTTCCAGCACCGAAAAGCTGTCACCCTTGATGGTTTCCCGACGTTCGTTGCCGATCTCCAGACGGCTATCGTTTTCAATCTTCTGCTCCATGTCCCGCTGGGCGCGCAGGTAAATCAACTCTCGGCCGGTACGGTCTTCCAGGTGCAGTTCGTTGAATCCCGTACTGTCTGGCGAACTGCGTGAGCGGAACACGCTGCGGGTTTTGTGCTTGGGCAGTTCATAGGGCACCGGGTTGACGCTGTTGGCGAAACACCCGCTGATCACCGGATGATCCGGGTCGCCTTCGAGAAAACTGACCAGCACTTCCATGCCCACTCGCGGGATGGTGCTACTGCCATGCGCATTGCCGGCCCAACCGGTGGCCACCCGCACCCAAAAACTGCTTTTGTCGTCGCGACACCCTTCGCGGTCCCAGAAAAACTGCACCTTTACCCGACCGTATTGGTCGCAGTAGATCTCCTCACCTTTGGGACCGGTGACCACGGCAGTTTGATTGCCGAACATTCTCGGTTTGTTGTGGGTCAGTGGCGGGCGGTAGAACACATCCCAGGGCGTGGCGACGAATTGGTTGCGGTAGCCTTGAAAGCTTTCCTCGCCATCGACGACGCTGCTCACCGCGCTCTCTTCGAGGACTTGAGGCATCCGGCCTTCATGATGTACCTCGGTCAGCAACCACAGCTGGTTCCATTCCTCATAAGGATGTTCGGTCAGTTGCAAAAAGTGCCCGGCGACCAGCGACGCCTGATCGCTTTTTCCCTGCGCTGTGTCGCTATCAGCTCGATGGCGTTCCAGCGCCCGTTGATTCAAAAGCTTGCCCCGTTCACCTTGGGTAAAGCGGCCTGGGTAATCGTAAATCTCCAGATCGGGCTGGGCATTGTTGAGGAGAGGTCTATAGCGGGACTCAAGCACCAGGCTGGCGTTCTCAAAGTTGTAGGCGCGGCGGGCGCTTCGGCTGGGGCGGGTGTGCTCCCACACATCAAAGTGATTGATCACCGGCGCTTGCGCGACCATACCGCTGGCCTGCTGGTAAGGCGTTGGGCCATCGGGCAGGGGAAACACGGTCTGGTCGTCACCAAATACCAGCACATGCTGATCGTGGCGATGTTGGAAGTGGTAATGCAGCCCTTCTTCCTCGCACAGACGCTGTATGAAAAACAGGTCGGACTCGTTGTACTGCGCGCAGAACTCACGCGGCGGATAGGTCGCGCCGAGGTGGAACAGGCAGGCGCCTTCAAGGATCCCGTGTTCCGCCAGTAGCCGCTGGATGATCTGCGGGACCGTCAGCTGTTGAAAAATCCGCTGGTTGGTGCGATGCGCCAGATAGGCCAGCTGTGGCACCAAGGTCATGCGGTAGCGGGTCAGGCGTTTGCCCGGGCTGCTTCGGACAAAATCGTACACCTGCCCGTGAATGCCAGCACCGCGGTCGTTGAAGGCCAGAAAGGCGCGTTTGTGCTGCAGGATTTTCGCGGTGAGGTCCCGTCTTTCGCTGACCAATTCGAGATCAAAGGCGTAAGGCTGGCTGATGAATTCCTTGCCGGTGAATGAGAGCACCTGAAGGTCGTACTTGAAATCGTCGATCGTCAGGCGGAAACGGGATTGGGGGTTAGCGTCGAACATCCATGACTCCTTGTCCTGTGACGTGGCACAGGCTTCGGGACGTTGATGCAACTGTGCGAAAGACCGTCCATGGCCAGATCACAACAAGACGTCCTGAAGCCGGGTTCAGTGCCACGCTAACAAGGGCGCAAACGAATTGATGTCAGACGCTTCCCAAAGTGCAGTTAATTACGCAAGTCGCGCTACTCGAGCGGATCGAGTTGATCCAGTGCCCGGTTCACCGCCAGTTCACCGAGCATGATGACTTGCGCGATACCCAGCAAAGAATTGCGACTCGGCCCCTCCATATGGTCCGCCAGGTCCATGGTCATGACATTAGCCGAGGCCAGCGACTCGCAGGCGTGGGCCAGCAGGGTTTCAGGCGTGAGTTCCGGGTTGACGATGAACATGCTGCACAGTGTGCGCGGGGTGGCGTTGATGTCGGCAGGTGAGGGCGGGTGGTCATTGGCGTCGAGGTTGACGGCTTCATCGTGCGATTGATTTGAATCGGGGTATTCTGCCGATGATGCCGGATCGGTTTCCGGCGGATTGGGTGTGACCTTGGACATAGATGGAACTCCTCGTAAGTTTGAAGGAGCCATCACCCTCGCTACCAAACGATGGGTGGTGGCCATACGAAGGTTGGTAGACCGGCCACAAGGCAAAACCGGCGCACCCGAGGGCGCCCTGCGCATGGCCACCATTAAAACAAGTGTCCTAAAGAGCACCTGCAAAAGGTGACGCTGTGCGCCTTGTATATGGACGGGCTACCAAACCCGATCGCTGTTTTTCAGCGACCAGGAAACGATAGAGCCCAGGCCCAAGGCGCACAAGCCGGCGGATTCTGGCGTAAGCGTAGGCAACGACGCAAGGTGCTGTAGCTTTCATGAAGTAACCTGGAGCGCCGTTAAACAATATCTGGGCACCCGTGTAGGAGCGAGCTTGCTCGCGATGAATTCGACGGCGGCGCATTTTCCAGAGAGTGCGCGTCATCGTTTACGTCCATCGCGATCAAGCTCGCTCCTACAGGGGCGGATGGGGGCGGTCCTTAGCGGACGATTTTGTCCACGTGAATTCCGAGTTTCTTCAGGCGATACCAGAAGCTGCGCTCGGAGATCCCGATCAACTGCGCCGCCGCTGCCTGCACGCCGTTGCTTTGTTGCAGGGCCGCCAGAATGTAAGCCTTCTCGACATCGGCCAAAGCCGCTTCTAGGTCTGGCGGCACGCTGCCTTCTGTGATCAGCGTGCCGCTGGCGACGGGATTTGAGGCGAACAGGTAAGCCGGCAGATCCTCCTCTTCAATCACCGCGCCCGACGCAACGATGGTCGCCCGTTCGACACAGTTCTGCAGTTCGCGAATGTTCCCCGGCCACGAATAATTCGCCATCGTCTGCAACGCCTCGGGGCTGAAGCCCGTAATACGTTTGCCCGCCATGGCGCCGAGGGTATGGGCGAAATGCCGAGCCAGCGGGGCAATGTCCTCGATGCGTTCGCGCAAGGCAGGCAGCGGAATGGGAAACACATTGAGACGGTAATAAAGGTCTTCGCGAAATTCCTTGTTGGCCACCGCGTCCAGCAGGTTCTTGTTGGTCGCTGCGATCACCCGTACATCGACCTTGCGCTCGCGCGGATCGCCCACCGGTTCGATCACTCGCTCCTGCAACGCTCGCAGGATTTTTGCCTGCAAGGCCAACGGCATTTCGCCGATTTCATCGAGAAACAGCGTGCCTTCGTCGGCCTGCATGAAGCGCCCGACCCGATCGGCAACGGCGCCGGTAAACGCGCCTTTGCGGTGGCCGAACATTTCGCTTTCCAGCAGCCCTTCGGGGATCGCCGCGCAGTTCACCGCGACAAAAGGTTTGTCGGCGCGATTGCCGTGATTGTGGATCGCCCGGGCGACCATTTCCTTGCCGGTGCCGCTTTCGCCGGTGAGCAGGATGGTCGCATTGCTTTCACGCACCGAGTCGATGGCGTGCAGCACCCGACGAAAGCTTGGGCTGTCGCCGATCAGGCTGTCGATCTGCCGGTGTTCGTCGAGCTCGGCGCGCATGCGCTGGTTGTCTTTGAGGATGTCGCGAAATTGCAGGGCCTTGCTGACGGTGATGTCCAGCTCGTCGATATCGAAGGGCTTGGCGATGTAGTCGAAGGCGCCGTTGCGCATCGATTGCACGGCGTTTTTCACCGTGCTGTAGGCGGTCATGACGATCACCGGCAACTGCGGAAAGCGCGATTTGATTTCCGCCAGCAGCTGCGGGCCGTCCATGCCGGGCATGCGCCAGTCGCTGATCACCAGGTCGATGTCTTCGGCCTCCAGCACCTTGAGCGCATGCACGCCATTGCCCGCGGTGAACACCGCAATGCCATTCTGACTTAACGCCGACGCCAGCAGGTCGCAGAGTTTGGGTTCATCGTCGACCACCAATACGTTATGTGTCATCTCTGCCCTCGTCGAAGTCTTCACCATTGGCCGGAATGTACAGGGTGAAGGTGGCCCCGGCATCTTTTTCACTGACGCATTCAATGCGTCCGTCATGACTCTCCATAATCGAGAACACCTTGGCCAGGCCCAGGCCGGTGCCTGAAGCCTTGGTGGTGACGAACGGTGTGAAGATCCGTTCGAGCATGTCCGGTTCGATGCCTTGCCCGGTGTCGGAAATGCTGATCACGGTGTAGTGCTGGTCACTGGTGATGCCAAGGGTCAGTCGGCCGCCATCGGGCATGGCATCGATGGCGTTGACGATCAGATTCAGCCCCGCCTGTTTGAGTTGCCGCGCATCGGCATAAAGGGTTGCAGCGGGGGCCTGGTCGTCGATGCGCACATCAATGTTATGGCTGACCAGTTCCGGGGCGCAGAAACCGACCAGTTCATCCACCAGGGGGCGCGCCAGTTGCGTCGAACGGATCGGTGCGCTGGGTTTGGCGAAGTCGAGAAAGTCAGTGATCAGGTCGTTGATCCGGCTGACTTCGCTGACCACGTACTCCAGATGCCGCTTGTCGGTTTCGGGCAAGTCGGCACGCCGGTGCAGCAATTGCGTGGCGGTCTTGATGATGCCCAGCGGGTTGCGGATTTCATGGGCCAGGCCCATCGCGACTTCGCCCAGCGCATGCAAGCGGTCGCGGCGGCGCAGTTGCGATTCCAGGTGCTGCAACTCGCCCAGGCGCTCGCTCATGTGGTTGAAGGTGCTGCTCAATTCTGCCAATTCGTCGCTGCCAGTGACTGGCAAGCGCTGGCGGTAATCCCCGGCGATCACCGCCTGAACGCCATTGGACAGCCCGCGCAACGGTTGGGTCAGGCGTTGTGAGACCAGCCAGCCGACCGTCAGGGACGCCGCCGAGCTGAGCAGGAAGATCAGGATGAACAGGTTGCTCTGATTCACCAGGCCCAACAGAGTGGAGTGGCGCAGCAGGCCGCTGAAGATCACGCCCTGAAGCTCGCCATTTTCGTTGAGGATCGGCCGGTAGATGCCGCTGTAACGATTGGTGAACTGTTCGGTCGGCTGTTTGGTGCTACGCAGGATCTGTTCGATATTCTCCGGGACGGCTGGCGGGTGATCTTCGAAACGCTGGCTGGAAAAGATCTCCTGGAAGTTATCGCCTTTGGCCAGGTACAGCCGCAGGTCGAGGGAATGCACGTCGGCCACGCTGGTGAGGAAGCTGCTGTCGAGGTAGGTGGCAACCACCAGTTTGTAGTCGACGCCGTCCTGCTCGTTCTCGAAAGTCGAGACCACCGTACCGGTCGCCACGCCGCCGACTTGCAGGGTCTGCAACACCGCTTTGGGTGCGATGCTGATCTGGCGGACGATGTCGTCGGCGGCGGTGCTGAACATCACTTTGTGATCGCTGTTGCGCACCAGTGCCACCACGTCGATGCCCATGGAGTCGGCGATGTCGGCGATCAGTTTGTCGTGTTCGACCGACAGCCGATCTGTGGCCGGGCGGGTGTAGCGCAGGAACAACTGGGCGACCCGGGCATTTTCGCGAAGGATTTCACTGATCTCGTCCTCGACAATCTTGGTCGATTCTTGCAGCCAGATCCGCACGTTGCTGTCGAAAATCTGCGAAAGCGTGGTCGCGGCCAGTTCGGCGGCGATCATCGTCGGGATCACGCTGACCAGCCAGAACGCCAGCACCAGTTTGCGTTGCAGGCTCCAGCTGGAGAGGGCGAAAGGTCGGGCGTTGGCGCGTGAGTCTTTGGTCATCATGCTTCGCTTATCGCAGCAGCCATGGCAGGGTCGGAACGGTCCGGTCGGATAAACAGTTTCGTCACGCGCAACAGGCTGTCCAGCACCCGGTTGCGATGGCGGAAAAACACGGTGTTGCCGATAAACGAGCAACCCAGCTGCAGCTTACGGGCATTACCCGCCTGACCGCACGCGTAGAGGCTGAGGCCGTGCTCAATACAGTAGTCGACATTGGCCAGCCAGCTGCGCACGAACAGGTTGTGCTCGCGGGTTTGGCTCCGGTCGTGGGCAAACAGCTTGTCTACCAGGCGTTGTTCGTCCCGCAGCACGAGGTTGAAGGCCACCAGTTCTTCACTCACCCAATACAGCACGCACGCGGCACGTTGATCAAGGTGTTCCAGCACCTGGCGGAAGTAGTCGGCGGGCAGACAGTGCAGGGCTAGGTCGCTGCGCACCCGCGTGGCTTCGTAGAGCTGCATCATGGTGGGCAACACATCGTCCACCGAACGTCGCCATTCGATTCGTGGACCCTGACCACGCAAGGTGCGACGCAAGTCTTTGCGGGTCGATTTGCCCAGTGTGCCGAGGTACGCGTCCACGGTGCCGAAGCGGATCGGCAGTTCTGCGCGAGGCAGGCCGGGCATGCTTTGCAGTTTGTTATCCTGGCAAACCTGCAGCCATTGCGGATCACGGTGGGAGGCATCTTTGACCGCCAACAGACCGATTCCGGCCTGGTTGGCGTCGGCGCGGGCCAAATCGAGTATTTGCTGAAGCAGCAACGGACGCCGCGCCCTATCGATCGAGTGAGACGTGCCGACATGGCATTGCTCGGCCATCGGTGATCCGAGGGCATAAAGGCGCACGTCCAGCAAACCTGGCCACCATCGACGCAACCGTTCGCAGATGCATTTGCTCAGCCCCTGAATCGTGGCACCCAGCGAATAGACGGTGGTGAACGCCACTGCCGCCGCGATCAATACATCGTCTTCATACAGCGCCAGATAGCGCCACTGAAAATCGGTAATGCCGGCCCGTTCAACGGCCCGATAGTAATCCCAGTCCTCCAGTTCGTCAGGGAAACAGTCATTCCAGGCACTGCGGTCGATGGCTTCGATCGTCGAAAAGGCGAGAGCAGTGATCACATCGTTTCCTTAGAATCTCTCACAATGACTGCCATTACCCGAGCCGAACGCAGGCTTCGCCAGCTGCTACAGGGGTCGTGGGTTTCGGCGACGTCAGGCCAGCTTCCGATTGTCCTGGCGCAGGGGGTGCGGGGCACAGGGCTGCTGTTTGAAGCGCTGCTGGATAAAATCCGCGCTCAGCTCCACGACACGGCGGTATTGCAGGTCGACGGTGATCATGTGATAGCAATTGTCGAGCAAGATTTTCACCACCGGCCCGCCGAGTTTGCGTTCCACATAGTCGGCGTTCCAGGGGCTGGTGATGTCGTCTTCACGTGAGTGCAGGACCAGTGCCTGGGTATTGATCTGCGGCATGCGTTTCTTCACTGCCGCCACCAACCGATGCAGCTCCCGAACACTGACCCCGGACATGGTCAGCAGCCCGGCGTTGCTGCTTTCGCCGGCCTTCATCTGTCGCTCGACGATTGCTCGCAAGCGTTCGTCCTTGATGCCGAACGGGGATTTTTCGTTGAAGCGGCACAGGTGCACGCCAAACGGAATCGACATCACCAGGCTGCTCAACTTCGCCACCCACGGCATGTTCCAGCCGTCATAACGCAGAGTTGTCGAATACAGCAACAGGCCTTCTATCTGTCCCGGATGTTCGGCGGCCAGGTACATCGACAGCACCGCGCCCATCGACAAACCGCCGACGAACACGTGCGGGTGCTTACGCCGGACACCGACGAAGGTATTGCGCGCGCTTTCGTACCAATCGCGCCAGCCGGTGGCTTGCAGGTCGGCGTTGTTGCCACAGTGGCCGGCCAGGGTCGGCACGTAGACCGTGCAACCCGCCTTGGCCAGGCCCATGGCGACCCGACGCAACTCGGTCGGGGTGCCGGTGAGGCCGTGGATCAACAACACCGCGACCTCCCCACTGCCGAGAACGAAACCGGCGCTGCCTTCGCCCATATCGATCTCTTCGGCATTCATCGTTTCATGGCTCGATCAAGCAGACGGTCGAGCAGGGCGATGCCCAAGTCGATTTCCGGGTAGCTGATTTCCAGCGACGGCGCCAGGGTGATGACGTTCTTGTAGTAACCGCCCACGTCGAGAATCAGGCCGAGGCGTTTGCCGTCGATTTCGATGTCGCCCTTCATGCCTTCTTCGACCATGAAGTCCAGGGTCGCCTTGTCCGGTGTGAAACCGTCCGGGCCGCAGATTTCGCAGCGCAGGGCCAGGCCCAGGCCGTCGACGTCGCCGATGATCGGGTAGCGTTTCTGCAAGTCTTTCAGGCCTTCGAGGAAGTACTTGCCCTTGTTCATGACCATCGCGCCGTAGTCGACTTCGCTGGTCATCTTGAACATTTCCAGACCCACCGCCGTGCCCAGCGGGTTGGACGCAAAGGTGGAGTGGGTCGAACCTGGCGGGAAGATTTTCGGGTTGATCAGCTCTTCTTTAGCCCAGATGCCGCCCAGCGGGTTGAGGCCGTTGGTCAGCGCTTTACCGAAGACGATCACGTCCGGCTTGACGTCGAAGTGTTCGATCGACCACAGCTTGCCGGTGCGCCAGAAGCCCATCTGGATTTCGTCGACCACCATCAAAATGCCGTGCTGATCCAGCACATGCTTGAGTTCGCTGTAGAAGTTCATCGGCGGGATCACGTAGCCGCCGGTGCCCTGAATCGGCTCGACGTAGAAGGCGGCGTATTCGCTCTGGCCGACTTTCGGGTCCCAGACGCCGTTGTATTCCGTCTCGAACAACCGGGCGAATTGCTGCACGCAATGGCTGCCGTACTCTTCCTTGGTCATGCCTTTCGGGCCACGGAAGTGGTAGGGGAACGGGATGAAGTTGGCACGCTCGCCGAAGTGGCCGTAGCGGCGGCGATAGCGGTAGCTGGAAGTAATCGACGAGGCGCCGAGGGTGCGCCCGTGATAGCCGCCCTCGAAGGCGAACATCAGGCTTTTACCATTGGTGGCGTTGCGCACGACTTTCAGCGAGTCCTCGATGGACTGCGAGCCGCCGACGTTGAAGTGCACACGGCCGTCGAGGCCAAACTTGTTCTTCGCATCGACCGCGATCATTTCCGAGAGCTCGATCTTGCCTTTGTGCAGGTACTGGCTGGCGATCTGCGGCAGGGTGTCGATCTGCTGTTTCAATGCATTGTTCAGGCGCGGGTTGGCGTAACCGAAGTTGACTGCCGAGTACCACATTTGCAGGTCGAGGTAGGCCTGGTCGCTGGTGTCCCAGACGTAGGAACCCTCGCAGCGGCTGAAGATACGCGGCGGTTCGATGTAGTGAACGGTGTCGCCATAGGAGCAATACTTGGCTTCTTTTTCCAGAAGAATCTGGTCTTCCGCGGTCGCGATTCGAATATCAGACATGATTGAAGAGTTCCTGTGTTTCTACATTAAATGAGGTGGCGTTGGCGGCGCGGGCGTTTGGTAGCAGGGCGAGCATGGCCGGGAGTTCGGCGAAGCTGTCGAAGCGCGCATAGGCGATGCCGTTGCGTTCGCAGTGCTCGGCCAGGCGATCCTTGGCGAACACGAAATCGGCGGTGGAAGCCACGCACATGTCGGACTGGCCATCGCCAATCACCAGCACCCGTTTGTTCTTGGGCGTGGACTTGCATTTGCAGTTGCCGGATGCGGCGCGGCAGGCGTCGCTGGAATACGGAAAGTCGATGCGCCAGCTCTCGTGGCCGAGTTGGCGCAAGCGGTTGGCGAGGATCGGCAGCAGGCTCACGTAGTTGCGCGCCAGGATTCGTGCGATGCCTTGCTCGATGCCGTCGCTGACCACTTCCAATGAAGCGCCGAGGCTAATAACGTGGTCGACGAAGTCGGGGAAGTCGGGGTCGATCTCGATGTTGTCGAAGAAAGCGAGCAGCTCGGCCGGCGTGGCTTTGACCAGTGCGAGCTGGCGGCTGAGGCATTCACGGGAACCGATGTCGCCTGCCAGCCATTCGTTTTCGATCGCTTCCCAGCTCGGGTCGGCGAACTGTTGGAGGATGCTGTCGATCACGTCGGTGCGGGTGATGGTCCCGTCGAAATCACACACGATATGCCAGTCAATCATCTGTTGTACCTATTTGGCCGGACGCGCTGTTTGCGCTTGCGAAACGGGTACAGCAGGGACTGTGCCAATCGTGTCAGGCCCAGCGGAACCGGGAGTTAGGCAGGGTTTGATGTCGGCGAAGCTACAATTTTTGTAGCTCGCTACAAACAACATGAGTGCTTGCGCAGGGCGCCTGAACAGAGGATTGATGCGCGCATGTCCAGATCAAGGAACCGACTTATGTCGAGGATTACCGTTGCTTTACTCGCCGCGTTGACGTGCGCTTCGACCAACGTTTTTGCGGGCAGCATTACGGGTGAGGCTGGCGCCGGTATCAGCTATCAACCACACGATCCGACCGGCAGCCGTTATGAAACCCGGCCAGTGCCGTACCTCGACCTGGACTGGGGCGATGTCAGCCTCAGCACTGACGACGGCTTGACCTGGAGTGCGTTCAAGACCAACGGTTTCAGCGCGGGCCCGTTTGTGAATTACCTGCCTGGGCGGACTTCCAATGGCGAACTGCAGGGTTTGCGGGATGTGCCGGACATGGGCGTGGTGGGCGGGTTTGTGCAGTACGCTCCGGCTGATTTCTGGCGGGTGTTTGCCCAGGTTGGCCAGGCTGTGGGCGGTGGTGGCGGGCAGGGCGGAGTGCTGGGACGGGTGGGCGCGGAGGTGGGTTATCCACTGGGTGGCGGGGTGATTGGCAGCAGCAATCTGACCGCGCACTTCGCCGATGCCCGGCAGAATCAGACGTTCTTCGGCGTCAGTGCCCAAGAGTCTCAAGCTTCCGGGATTCGCCCGTACAACGCGGGAGGCGGTTTGCAGAACGTGGCGCTGACCCAGAGCTTCGAGTTTTCGTTGGCGCCGCATTGGTCGCTGGTGACCAGTGCGAGCTGGATTCACCTGACGGGCGCGGCGGCAGACAGCAGTATTGTCAAAGCCGTTGGGCAGACCAATCAGGCTGAAGTGCAGGCGGCGATCGCCTACAAATTCGACTAGATAAGTTCATTGGCCGGGCTGACGCCTTCGCGAGCAAGCTCGCTCCCACTTTCGATCACATTTCTACTGGAGGAACGGGGTCAACTGTGGGAGCGAGCTTGCTCGCGAAGGCGTCCTTGAGCTCAGCAGAGATTTAACTTTCTTCACCCTCCGCTAGCAACGCAATCCCACCCATGATCACCGCCACACCCACCCAGTGAAGCACGCTGATCTGCTCCCCGAGCCCCAACCAGGACCCGAGCAAAACCCCGACAAACACCAGTGAGCTCAGCGGAAACGCCAGAGACAAACTGCTGCGCCGCAGGATCAGCATCCACACAAAAAACGCGCCGATGTAGCAAGCAATCGCCAGCCACACACCCGGATTTCCCGCCACGGACGACAGCCACTGCAGGTTGAAATTCATCTGCCCCAATTGATCGCCACCGACTTTGCTGGCGATCTGACCGGCACTTTCGAAACCGATCAACAGCGCCCACAGCACGACAGTGCCAAGGCGTTCATGCAGCCAGTGCGTGTTACTTCTGAGCATCGATCGAGCCTCATGCATAGGGCACACACACGAGCATGACGCCCGCCGTAATCACTAACGTACCGAGCCAGCGCCGACGACTGACGTTCTCGCCGAGGACCAGTTTTCCGGCTAGCACCACGCCGCAATATGCCAGTGCCGCCGCCGGAAACAGCAGGCTCAGCGGCGCCCGGGACAGGGCTTCGAGCCAGACGAAAAATTCGATGGCGTAGGCGCCGATTCCGCACCACAGCAGCGGGGCATTGAATACCTGGCCCCAAAACGCGTTCAGCCGAAACCCGCCTTCGAGTTCCGGCAAGCGGTCCAGGCCGAGCTTGAAACAGAGCTGGCCGATGACGTCCAGCACAATCGAAAACGCCACCAGCACAATCACGGTGAAGGTCATGGAATCAATCCCTCGAACCATTCGCTGAGGGCCTGGGTCGTCAGGCTGTGATCGAAATCTAAAATGTTCAAGGTCAGGATTCACCCTTGGCAGACCCTCCCAGATACCGGCTTCATCCATCATGAAGGCCAGCCGAGAGGACTTTTTGGGGTAAATGCAAGGGACGGGCCAGCGCCCCGTAGGAGCGAGGCTTGCCCGCGAATGGCCCTCCACGAAATATCTGACACACCGAGTGATCGTTCTTCGCGGGCAAGCCTCGCTCCTGCGGGAGAAGACTCAGGCGTGGAAGCGAACCCAAACGGTGACCAGCAGCGTCGCCGCCATCAACCACGCCACCGCCGCCACCGCCAGGGACGCTTCCAGGCGCATCCGGTCGACCATGACATACAAGGTCGCCAGATAGATGAAGTACGGAATGATCGACCACATCCCAAACACGATGGTGGTCTTCAAGTCCTCTAGCGAGCGCCCTTTGCCGACGATGTAATGAGCAATCAGCGCAAAGGTCGGGAACAGTGGCACCAGCCCGGCGATGTAATAGTTTTTAGTCTTGGCCAAGGCGGCGAGGATCAGTACCACGGTCGCGCCCAGCGTCGCTTTGATAATCAGGTCCATCAGTGGCTCAATCCGTACTTCTTCACTTTGTCGAACAGCGTGGTCTTGGCCATGCCCAGTTCGAGGCTGGCCTGGGTCAGGTTGCCGCCACTGCGTTGCAAGGCATCACTGAGCAAGTTGCGTTCGAAGGCTTCAACCGCTTCGGCGAAGGCCAGGCCCTGGTTGCTGCCACTGGCACCGGATTTTTTGAAGGCGGGCAGACCGAGGGCAAAACGCTCGGCCACGTTGCGCAGCTCACGCACGTTACCCGGCCAGTCGTGGCTCATCAGGTTCGACAGGGTCTGGTTGTCCAGTTCCGGCACCGCGCGGTCAAAGCGCAGGGAAGATTGCTGCAGGAAGTGTTCGAACAGTTGCAGGATGTCTTCACGTCGTTCGCGCAGGGGGGGCAGTTCCAGGGTCACCACGTTGAGGCGGTAATACAGGTCGCTGCGAAATTGCCCCGCCTTGCTTGACTCGGCCAGATCGGACTTCGTTGCTGCGATCACTCGGCAATCCACGGCCACGCTCTGGTTCGAACCGAGTCGTTCGAGGGTGCGTTCCTGCAACACCCGCAGCAGTTTGATTTGCAAGGGCAGCGGCATGCTTTCCACTTCGTCGAGGAACAGTGTGCCGCCGTCGGCGTGTTCAATCTTGCCGATCCGCCGTTTGCCGGCGCCGGTGAAGGCGTTGGCTTCATGGCCGAAGATTTCGCTTTCGAACAGGTTCTCCGGCAGCCCCCCGCAGTTCAGGGCCACGAATTGTTTGGTGTGCCGGCGACTGAAGTCGTGCAGGCAGCGCGCAACCAGTTCTTTACCGGTGCCGGTTTCGCCTTCGATCAGCACGTTGGCCGAGGTGTCGGCCACGTTGGCGATCAGTTCCCGCAGGTTCTGCATGGCCGGCGAGCGGCCGATGATCCGGCCTTCAAGAGAGTCCCGTTCCGCCAGTTGTCGGCGCAAGGACGAGACTTCCCGAGCCAGGCTGCGCTGCTCCAGCGCGCGGCGCGCCACGTCCACCAGCCGTTCTGGGGAGAACGGTTTTTCCATGAAGTCGTAGGCGCCTTTTTGCATCGCGCCGACGGCCATGGAGATGTCGCCGTGGCCGGTAATCAGCACCACCGGCAGGCTGCGGTCGCGGGCCTTGAGCCGGGTCAGCAGTTCCAGCCCGTCGATGCCGGGCAGGCGAATGTCGCTGATCACGATCCCCGCGAAGTTGTCATCCACGCGCTCCAGCGCTTCTTCGGCGCTGCCGACACCTATGCAGGGAATGTCTTCCAGGGTCAGCGCCTGTTGGCACCCGAGCAGCACATGGGGATCGTCTTCGACAATCAGCACACTAAGGTCGTTGTTCATATTGGCTCGGCGGGAGTGGGGCTTACCAACGGTAAACTGAGGACGAAGGTGGTACCACCGCTGACGGGGTGTTCGACACCCAAATGTCCGCCAGTGGCAGCCGCCAGACTGGCCGACAGGGTCAGGCCGAGGCCCAGGCCCTGCTCGCCGGGTTTGGTGGTAAAGAACGGTTCGAACAAATGTTTGCGCGCGTCGGCGTCTATGCCGTGGCCGTTGTCGCGCACGCGCAGGCGATACTTGCCGTCGAACGCTTCACCTTCGAGCCACAACTCCGGCAGCGGTTGCGCCTGCATGGCGTCGAGGGCGTTACCGATCAAATTGACCAGGATCTGCTCCAGACGGGTCTGATCGATCTGCACCTGCACATCCGCGAAGTCACGATGCAGTTGCAGATGAACACTTTCCACGCGACCGCCGAGCAGTTGTAACGCGGCATCCACCGCTTTACCGAGGCCGGCCTGACCTTTGTCATCGCCGCGACGGGCGAACGATCGCAGGCTGGCGGTGATCCGGCCCATGCGGTCGATCAATTCGTTGATGGTCTTGAGGTTGGTGGTGGCCACGTCCAATTGACCGCGCTCCAGAAAACGAATGGTATTGCCGGACAAGGTCCGCAAGGCGGCCAACGGCTGGTTCAGCTCGTGGGCGATGCTGGTGGACATCTGGCCGATAGCCGCGAGTTTACCGGCCTGCACCAGTTCATCCTGGGCCCGGCGCAACGTTTCTTCGGCCTGACGACGTTCTCGGATCTGGCCCTTGAGCCGTTCATTGCTGGCGCGCAGGTCGGTGGTGCGTTCGGTAATCCGACGCTCCAATTGATTGTTGGCCGCCTGCAAGGCTTCCCGGGCGGCGAGGCGGGTGGCGATGACCTTGCGTCGCTCGTTCCAGGCGATCAACAGGAACGCCAACAGGGCAAATGCCACCGCCACCAGAATCCCCTGATTGATCGCTTCGCGCCGCAAATCCTGCAAGGGCGTGAGCAGGGTGAAATTCCACGGCGTGTCACTCAGCGGGCGAGTTTGCGAGAGGTAGCTGATGTCCTCGTCATCGGACTCGACTTCGCTGTTGGCCGGAAACGTGAGTTTTTCTTCGCCTTCGGCCAGTTTTTCCCGGGCCAGCGGTTGCAGTTCGTTCAGTGGGAACCAGTAGTACTGAAGGCTGCGGGCGAGTTTTTCCTTGGTCTCGTCGCTCAACGGCACTACTGATTTAAGTCGTCGCGCCGGGTCGCTGGAGAGAATGATGATGCCGTTCTCGTCGCTGACAAAGGCTTCCAGGCGCGCCCGCTGCCAGCGTTCCTCCATGGCTTCGAGGCGGACTTTGACCACGGCAACGCCAATGATCTTGCCGTGTTCTTCCAGGCCATGGGCCAGGTAGTAACCCGGTTCGCCATTGGTGCTGCCAATACCGTAGAAGCGCCCTGGCTGACCGCGCACGGCGCTCTGGAAATACGCGCGAAAGGACAGGTCTTCACCCAGATAGCTGTCGACATCGCGCCAGTTACTGGTGGCCATGACGCGACCGGTGGTGTCCATCACATAGATGGCCCGACTGCGGCTGCGCCGGTTCAGGCCTTCAAGGTAATCATTGACCGTTTGCCGGTGTTCCGGCGTCGGGTCGGCCAACAGCGTCGGAACGCTGGATTCGAGTTCCAGCAGGCTGGGCAGGTAGGTGTACTTGCTGATCTCGCTCTCGACGGCGCGGGCATGGAGTTCCAGCTGACGCTTGCCATTTTCGCTGAGGCTGCTAATCCCGTAATGCTCACTGACCCAGAAGCCGATGTAACCCAGTCCGATCATCAGGGCGATGATCAGCGGTGGCAGGAACAAATGGCGAATCAGACGGGGTTTCACGGCGAGTGATGGCGGCGCGGCGCGATAGAGAGTGGGGTCGCATTTCATCACAGATGCCTTGGGTCAACCACAACACTTGCTTGTGAGTCGCCGCCGGCCCTTGTGGGAGCGAGCCTGCTCGCGAAAGCGGTGGGTCAGTCAATGTCGATGTTGACTGTTAATCCGTCTTCGCGAGCAGGCTCGCTCCTACAGGGGGGGGAGCGGTGTCTTTCTTAGTGCTGCAAAATCTTGGCGAGGAAGTGCTGTGTGCGCTCGGCGCGGGCGTTGATGTCGCCGAAGAACTCTTCTTTCTGGCAGTCTTCGATGATCTTGCCCTGGTCCATGAAAATCACCCGGTCCGCCACTTTACGGGCGAAGCCCATTTCGTGGGTCACGCACATCATGGTCATGCCTTCGTGGGCCAGTTGCACCATTACGTCGAGCACTTCGTTGACCATTTCCGGATCGAGCGCCGAGGTCGGTTCGTCGAACAACATGACGATCGGGTCCATCGCCAGCGCGCGGGCAATGGCCACACGCTGCTGCTGACCACCGGAGAGCTGGCCCGGGTGCTTGTGGGCGTGGGCAGAGAGGCCGACGCGCTCAAGCAGTTGCAGGCCTTTCCTGGTGGCTTCTTCCTTGCTGCGGCCCAACACCTTGATCTGCGCAATGGTCAGGTTTTCGGTGATGGTCAGGTGCGGGAACAATTCGAAATGCTGGAACACCATGCCAACGCGCGAGCGCAGTTTCGGCAGGTCGGTCTTCGGGTCGGCGATGGACGTGCCATCGACCACCACGTCGCCTTTCTGGAACGGTTCCAGGGCGTTGACGCATTTGATCAGCGTGGACTTGCCTGAACCTGACGGCCCGCACACCACAATCACTTCGCCTTTTTTGACCTCGGTGCTGCAATCAGTCAGTACCTGGAAGTCCCCATACCACTTGTTGACGTTCTTGATAGAGATCATACGGCAAACCTTTTTTGCAGACGCTTGACCAGCTGCGAGGCGGCAAAGCTGATGATGAAGTACGTGAGCCCTGCGATGATCAGGAACTCATTGGAGCGGCCAATGATGTCGCCACTGGCACGCGAGGCATTGAGGAAATCAACCAGGCCGACCGCGTAAACCAGCGAGGTGTCCTGGAACAAAATGATGCTTTGTTGCAGCAACAGTGGCGTCATCTTGCGGAACGCTTGCGGCAGGATGATCAACCGCATCATCTGGCCATACGTCATGCCCAAGGCCTGCGCTGCGCCCATCTGGCCCTTGGGAATCGACTGCACGCCGGCGCGGACGATTTCGCAGAAATACGCGGCCTCGAACATCATGAAGGCCACGATGCACGAGGTGAACGCGCCGATCGGGGTGTCTTCGCCGGTGATCCAGCGCAGCACAAACGGCACCGCCAGGTAAAACCAGGTGATGACCAGCAGCAGCGGGATCGAGCGGAAGTAGTTAACGTAGGCGCCGGCAAGGTTCGACAGCAGCTTGTTGTGGGACAGGCGCATCAGGGCCAGGATCGTGCCGAGGATGATCCCGCCGACGACGCCCATGGCCATCAGTTTGAGGGTCATGACCATGCCGTTCCACATACCCGGCAGGGACGGGATGATGCCCGAGAAGTCGAATTCCATCATTTACCCCCTACGGAGATCAGGCCCGGTACAGCGACTTTCTTCTCGACCGCGCGCATCAGCAGCATCAGGCTCATGTTCAGGGTGAAGTAAATCAGCGTCGCCAAGGTAAAGGCTTCGAACAGGTTGGCGGAGAACTCGGCAGTCTGTTTGGTCTGCGCGAGCAGCTCCATCAGGCCGATCAGCGAGGCGACGGAGGAGTTCTTGAACACGTTCAGGAATTCCGAGGTCAGCGGCGGAATGATGATCCGGTAGGCCTGGGGCAGCAGCACGTTCCAGTAGATTTGCGGTAGCTTGAAGCCCATGGCGCGAGCGGCGGCTTCCTGGCCGCGAGGTAGCGCCTGGATGCCGGTGCGCACTTGTTCGCAAACGCGGGCGGCCGTAAACAGACCCAGGCAAACGACCACGCTGAGATAAGCCGAGGTGGTCGGGTTCAGATCCTGTTTGTACCAGTCCTGAAGGTTTTGCGGCAGCAGGTCGGGCACCAGGAAGTACCAGATGAACAGCTGAACCAGCAGCGGCACGTTACGGAAGAGTTCGACGTAGCAGGTCGCGATGCCCGATACGATGCGGTTCGGTACGGTGCGCATGACGCCCAGAATCGAGCCCAGCAGCAGGGCGATGATCCATGCCACGACGGCGATAGCGATGGTCCAGCCCAAGCCGGCGATGTACCAGTCGAGATACGTCTCGCTGCCAATGCCGGTGGACCTGAAGAACACGCCCCAGTCCCAGTTGTAATTCATTAGGGTCTCCCCTCAGATCGATCGATGTACAAATGCCCGCCTGGGGAGTTCCTTTCCCGCCCGATCATGACGATCAGACACACACGTACGGCTCGACAGCCACCGGTTCGAGTGTTTCCAAAAATGCCAGCAGGGAGTGACAACCTCCTGAAAGGGCCGTGGCCCTGTCAGGAGATAAGGTTAGTCAGAAATCAGGATTTCTTGTCGTCAGCCGCTTTATCGGTCGGATTGGCGATCAATTTCTTGAGCTCATCGCTCATCGGGAAGTTCAGGTTCAGGCCTTTCGGCGGGATTGGCTGCATGAACCATTTTTCGTAGATCTTGTTGATCTCGCCCGACTTGTAGGTCGCCACGATGGCGTCGTCTACAGCTTTCTTGAACGGCTCGTCACCCTTGCGGACCATGCAGCCGTAGATTTCGTAGGACTGTGGGGTGCCGGTAACAACCCAGTCATCGGCCTTCTTGGCCTTGGCCGCTTCACCGGCCAGCAAGGCGTCGTCCATCATGAAGGCAACGGCACGACCCGATTCCAGCATCTGGAAGGATTCGCCGTGGTCTTTGGCGGAGATGACGTTCATGCCCATTTGCTTGTCGGCGTTCATCGACTTGAGGATGCGCTCGGACGTGGTGCCCGCGGTGGTCACGACGTTCTTGCCCTTGAGGTCGTCGAAATCCTTGTACGCGGAACCTTTCTTGGACAGCAGGCGGGTGCCGATTTCGAAGATGCCAACGGAGAAGTCAACTTGCTGCTGACGTTCGACGTTGTTGGTGGTGGAGCCGCACTCGACGTCCACGGTGCCGTTCTGCACCAGCGGGATACGGGTTTGCGAAGTGACCAGGTTGTATTTGACCTGGAGGTTCGGCATGTCCAGGTCTTTTTTGATGGCTTCAACGATTTTCAACTGGATATCGTGGGAATAGCCGACCGGTTTGCCGGAAGCGTCCGCGATATAGGAAAACGGAATAGAGGCGTCACGATGCCCGAGGGTGATTACGCCGGACTCTTTGATCTTTTTCAGGGTGCCGGTGAGTTCGGCGGCGAAAACTGGCGTGGTGATCAGAGCGGCAGCAATGGCTGCGCCCAGGATGTGGGGAACGATGCGCATCAAATTTTCCTCGACATTGTTTTTTTTATGGAGCCAGTTCATCGGCCCTTTTGTGCTTCAAATGCCTGGCGGGTCCCTGAAAGGGCCGGACGGCAGGTATTCGTCAAGAGTGTAGAGCATGACTCGTGCCAGGCCAGGCGGTATGGGTCAAGATATTGATTTATAAGGATATTAAATATTTTAGAGGCGATTTTTTGCTTTCAATAATCCGGTTAACCGAATCGACTGACAGGTCGCGTTCGGAAAACCGAATGCAATCTATGGATCACCCCTCTTTGTAGGAGCGAAGCTTGCTCGCGATGGTGTGTCAGATAAGTTGATGTCGGCTGACGCACCATCGCGAGCAATCGAGCGTCGACCGGCTGCTCCTGCAAGGGCGTGTAGTGTCTGGCGGGATGTAAAAAGCCCCTGAATCGTGAAATTCAGGGGCTTTTCGTTAACCGGATTTCCGATCAGGCCGCTTCGATCTTGCTGCGATTCTGCTCGAGCTTGCCCAGGTAATCCGCCAGTTTCTGCTGTTCCGCTGCGGTCGTGAACAAGCCGAGCTTGGTGCGCCGCCACAAAATGTCGTGCGCCGTGGTCGCCCACTCTTCGCGGCACAGGTAATCGACTTCGCGGGTGTAGAGTCCGCCGCCGATGTGTTCGCCCAAGTCGCTCAGGCTTTGTACGCCCTCAAGCATGCGCCAGGTGCGGCTGCCGTACGTGGTAGCCCAGCGACGCGAGATTTCAGTCGGCAGCCAGTCGAATTGGTCGCGGATCAAAGCACTCAGCGCCGGCGGGGTGGTCATGTCTTCGCCGCCCGGCAGCGTAGCGCTGGCCGTCCAGCTTGGCCTGATGTGCTTGAAGTACGGCGCCAGTTGCGCCAGGGCCGACTCGGCCAGCTTGCGGTAAGTGGTCAGCTTGCCACCGAATACCGACAGCAGCGGCGCTTCTTCGCCATTGCCCGACAGCGCCAGGGTGTAGTCGCGGGTGACGGCCGACGGGTTGTCGGACTCGTCGTTGCACAGCGGTCGAACGCCGGAATAGCTGTGCAGGATATCGTCG
The DNA here is from genome assembly GCF_949768125.1 of Pseudomonas sp. IT-P253. Lineage (NCBI taxonomy): Bacteria > Pseudomonadati > Pseudomonadota > Gammaproteobacteria > Pseudomonadales > Pseudomonadaceae > Pseudomonas > Pseudomonas sp. IT-P253. Next base: position 159,055 of record NZ_CATKPT010000066.1, read on the forward strand.
CGGCTGATCTGCTTTTTGAAGTGGGCGTTGACGACCTTCAGCAGGTAATCGGTCTCACCTTCGGTGATCGCAACTGCAGCCGGGTCACCGGTATATTCGCGGTCGGTGGTGCCGATCAGGGTGAAGTGGTTCAGGTACGGGATGGTGAACACGATGCGCTGATCTTCGTTTTGCAGAATGTGCGCGTGCTCGCCTTCGTACAGTCTTGGCACGATCAGATGACTGCCCTGGATCAGGCGAATGCCATAGGGCGATTCCATCTTCAAGTCGTCACGAATGAACTTGGCCACCCATGGCCCTGCCGCGTTGACCAGCGCTTTGGCGCGGATTGAAAACAGGCTGCCATCGGCTCGTTCCAGGTGCAGGTGCCACAACCCTTTGATGCGACGAGCGTTGACGCAACGAGTCTGGGTATGAACATGGGCGCCTTGTTCGCGGGCGGCTATGGCATTCAGCACCACCAGGCGCGCATCGTCGACCCAGCAATCAGAGTATTCGAAGCCTTTGGTGATTTCGCTTTTGAGCGGGCTGTCCGGGCCGAACTTCAGGCTTTTTGACCCTTCGAGCTTTTCCCGCTTACCGAGGTTGTCATACAGGAACAGACCGGCGCGGATCATCCACGCCGGACGCAGGTGCGGACGGTGCGGCAGCACGAAGCGCATTTGCTTGACGATGTGCGGCGCCTTGGCCAGCAACACCTCACGCTCGGCGAGCGCTTCTCGCACGAGGCGGAATTCGTAATGTTCGAGGTAGCGCAGGCCGCCGTGGATCAACTTGCTGCTGGCCGACGAGGTGTGGCTGGCCAGGTCATCCTTTTCGCAAAGGAACACCGAGAGGCCGCGACCGGCGGCATCCGCTGCGATCCCCACGCCATTGATCCCGCCACCGATGACGGCGATGTCATAAACCTCAGCGATAGGGGGCGTAGGCAAGGTAGAAGTGGGCATCGGCTGGCCTCGGGCTTTTTTGATTTCTGTATTTGATTTCGAACATTAATGTTCATTTACGAAAATGGTAGCCCATAAAGACGCGCGCGGCCAGTCAGTTTCGATTGAAAAAACTGATCGAGGGGCGGCAAAAGGAAAAAATTCGAACATTCAGATGCGCGGTAAGCCGCGGAAGGTGTGGTGTATACGTGCCCGTATTCGCGAGCAGGCTCGCTCCCACAAGAGTTGCGCTGACCTTAGTGGGAGCGAGCCTGCTCGCGAAAGCGTCGATACAGGCGACGAGGATGGGGTGGTTAAACCACTTCCAGCCGAATCTTGTGCTGACTCAACAACTGCGCCAGTGCCGGCACCGGCTGCTGATCCGTCACCAGGCAATCGATCAGGCTGATCGGCCCCAAACGAATCATGGCGTTGCGCCCGAATTTGCTGGAGTCCGCCGCCAGAATCACCTGTCGCGCGTTGGCGATGATCGCCTGCGACACCCGAACTTCCTGATAATCGAAGTCCAGCAGGCTGCCGTCTTCATCGATGCCGCTAATGCCGACCAGCGCGAAGTCGACCTTGAACTGATTAATGAAGTCGACGCTGGCCTGGCCGACCACGCCGCCATCACGCCGCACATTGCCCCCGGTCAGCAGCACGTCGAAGTCGTCCTTGGCACTGAGCATTGAGGCTACATGCAGGTTGTTGGTGATGATCTTCAGATGGCTATGGTTGAGCAGCGCCCGGGCAATCGATTCGGTGGTGGTACCGATGTTGATGAACAGCGAGGCGTGATCGGGAATCTGTGCCGCAATGGCTTCGCCGATACGCTGTTTTTCGTCGCGCATCTGATCGGCGCGCATGGCATAGGCGGTGTTTTCGACACTGGAGTCGTAGGCTGCGCCGCCATGGTAGCGACGCAATAAATTGGCTTCCGCCAGTTGATTGATATCGCGGCGGATGGTTTGCGGTGTGACGACGAACAGCTGAGCCATTTCCTCGATGCTGACATAACCGCGTTCGCGGACCAGCTCGAGGATTTGCTGCTGACGGGGAGGCAGATTCATGGGGCTTCCTTTGGGCTGCCGTGCAAAATTTGCCCATGATGCCGCACGAATCCACTCCCTGCCAGTTACATACTGATACGAGTACTCAGCCTGGCTTATTCAGCGCCTTCATGCGGCTCCCAGTCACGGGTGCGGCTAACGGCTTTTTTCCAGCCAGCGTAGAGTTTTTCCTTCGCGGTTTCGTCCAGGTTCGGTTCGAATTCGCGCTCGATGACCGCCTTGCCGCGCAACTCATCCAGGCTGCCCCAGAAACCGCACGCCAGGCCGGCCAGATACGCCGCACCCAGCGCCGTGGTTTCGCGCATTTGCGGACGCTCGACCTGAGTGCCAAGGATGTCGGCCTGGAACTGCATCAGGAAATTGTTGGCCACCGCGCCGCCGTCCACGCGCAGGGACTTGAGGCGTTCGCCGGAGTCCTGTTGCATCGCGTCGAGTACGTCGCGGGTCTGGTAGGCAATCGATTCAAGCGCTGCCCGAATGATGTGATCCACGCGTACGCCGCGGGTCAGGCCGAACAACGCGCCACGGGCATACGGGTCCCAGTACGGAGCGCCCAGGCCGGTGAAGGCCGGGACCAGGTACACGCCGTTGCTGTCCTTGACCTTGTTGGCGAAGTATTCGGTGTCGTGGGCGTCGTTGATGATTTTCAGTTCGTCACGCAGCCACTGAACTGTGGAGCCGCCATTGAATACTGCGCCTTCCAGGGCGTAGGCCACTTCGCCACGCGGGCCACAGGCGATGGTGGTGAGCATGCCGTGCTTGGACTTCACGGCTTTGTCGCCGGTGTTCATCAACAGGAAACAGCCGGTGCCGTAGGTGTTTTTTGCCTGGCCTGGTTCGACGCACATCTGGCCGAACAGGGCCGCCTGCTGGTCGCCGGCGATACCGCCGATGGCAATGCCGCTTTTGGTGTGGCCGTAGATTTCGGACGAAGATTTAACCTCGGGGAGCATTTCGCGCGGGATATCCAGCACCTGCAGCATTTTCGCGTCCCACTCGAGCGTGTGGATGTTGAAAAGCATGGTGCGCGAGGCGTTGGTGTAGTCGGTGACGTGCACCTTGCCGCCGGTAAATTTCCAGATCAGCCAGCTGTCGACGGTGCCGAACAGCAGTTCGCCGTTGCGCGCACGCTCGCGGCTGCCTTCGACGTTGTCGAGTATCCACTTGAGCTTGGTGCCGGAGAAGTACGGGTCGGTGACCAGGCCTGTGGTGTCGCTGATGTATTGCTCGTGACCGTCACGCTTGAGTTGCTGGCAGATCTCGGTGCTGCGGCGGCACTGCCACACAATCGCGTTGTAGATCGGGCGGCCAGTGGTCTTGTCCCAGACCACGGTGGTTTCGCGCTGGTTGGTGATGCCGATGGCCGCGACCTGGTCGTGATGCAGGCCGGCTTGAGCCAGGGCTTCGACCATCACGGCGCTTTGGGTGGCAAAGATTTCCATCGGGTCGTGTTCAACCCAACCGGCTTGCGGGTAGTGCTGGGCGAATTCGCGCTGGGCGGTGCAGACCACGTTCGCGTCACGGTCGAAAATGATCGCGCGAGAGCTGGTCGTACCCTGATCGAGGGCAATGATGTAGTTCTTATTCTGAGTGTCGGTCATGTCGATTGCCTTGGACGAAATAAAGGGAGTGAGGTCGGCGCGCGATCAAATGGGCAGGACAACGCGCCTACGGTATCAAGAAGTTCTTGGTTTGCCGTCAATGGCGGGTGCTGCGTCCTTTGTAGCCGCTATGGCAATGGGCAGATGGCGGGCAATCAGCCCGCGATAAGCCGCGGCACCGAGGCAGGCACCGACAATCGGTGCAAAGATCGGAATCAGGAAATACGGGATATCACGCCCGCCCGTGAAGGAAATTCCACCCCAGCCGGCGAAGAAAGTCATCAGCTTGGGGCCGAAGTCGCGCGCCGGATTCATTGCAAAACCGGTCAGCGGGCCCATCGAGCTGCCAATCACCGCAATCAGCAGACCGATCAGCAGCGGGGCCAACGGGCCTTTTGGCAGACCATTATTGTCGTCGGTCAGGGACATGATCACGCCCATCAGGATGGCGGTAATGATCACTTCAACCAGGAAGGCCTGGGCCGTGGACAAGGCCGGGTTCGGGAAGGTGGAGAACACCGAAGCCAATTCGAGGCTGACCTGGGTGCCACGGACCATATGGTGAGTTTGTTCGAAATCGAAGAATAAATTGCTGTATAGCGTGTAAACCAACAAGGCCCCGCAAAAGGCCCCCGCCACTTGAGCAAGAATATAGAACGGTAGTTTGCGTTTTTCGAAGTCAGCAAAAATACTCAGGGCGATGCTGACGGCAGGATTGAGGTGAGCCCCGGAAATCCCGGCGGTCAGGTAGATCGCCATGCTTACACCAACGCCCCAGATGATGCTGATTTCCCACAAGCCGAAGCTGGCACCCGCGACCTTGAGCGCGGCAACACAACCTGTACCAAAAAAAATGAGCAGCGCAGTACCCAGGAACTCGGCCATGCATTGGCTCGAGAGCGATGGTTGTTGTAAGGCGTTTGTCATTGAAACCTCGATTTTTGTTGTTGTTTGACGCTTGTCCTCCCAGGACAAAGCGTAATTTTTACCGAGTCTGGATCCCCAACTGGCCTCGGTTTACTGCCGGGTGCTGCGGTAAGGCGTTTCGTGCAATATTCAGATTCGAAAAAATATAGACAAGAAACGCTGATGTCAAAGGTCGAAAGTGAACCATCAGTCACATTTTAACTATTAGCCACATGGATGATCGCTTCGGTCACCCGGCACGCTGGCCATGGACGAGCGGCAGCAAGTCTCGTCAAACCTCTGAATTAACGCCGCAATAGAGCCTTTTATCGATCAATGACCTAGAATCCAGCGCAGGATTCTTTCTACTGCCGCCGAGTCTGGAGCTGTCATGACCCCCGCATTGGATTTGTTGAAAAAAGTTCGTGCCGAACATCGCGTGCACAGTTACGAACATGATCCCAAGGCAGCGTCCTATGGGTTGGAAGCCGCGGAAAAACTGGGGTTGGCCCCGGCGCAGGTGTTCAAGACCTTGCTGGCGGCCAGTGAGAAAGGTGAATTGCTGGTAGCGGTGGTACCGGTCGTCGGAAGTCTGGACCTGAAGGCTCTGGCTCACGCTGCCGGTGTGAAAAAGGTCGAAATGGCCGACCCCGCCGCGGCTCAACGATCCACCGGTTACCTGTTAGGCGGGATCAGCCCGCTGGGGCAGAAGAAGCGCTTGCGCACCTTCATCGACAGCTCTGCCCAACCCTTCGCCAGCATTTTTGTCAGTGCCGGTCGCCGCGGGCTGGAAGTGGAGCTGGCACCGGCCGTGCTGGCCGAGCACACCCAGGCGAAATTTGCCGATATCGGTCGCGCCTGATTCGCGAACGCCGGCTGGTGCTGTATGGCAAAAATTATCCTGCTCTGTCACTGGTATGTGATTGATCGCGCATTCATGCTCGCTAACCGGACTTAAGGAGAAGGTTATGCAGCTTGAATTTCATCAGGTCGATGCGTTCAGTGATCGCCCGTTCAGTGGCAACCCGGCAATGGTGTATCGGCTCGACGCCTGGCTCAGCGATGAGTTGATGCAGAAGATTGCCGCCGAACACAATCTCGCCGAAACCGCCTTCGTGGTGCGCGAAGGGCAGGGTTGGCGTATCCGCTGGTTTACGCCGGCTACCGAAGTCCCGTTGTGTGGTCATGCGACGCTGGCCAGTGCCTACGTGCTATTCGAAATCTACAAAGAGCCCGTCGAGCGGCTGGATTTTGTCTGCAAGTCCGGCCCATTAAGCGTGAGTCGAGAGGGCGATCGCTTGTGGCTGGACTTTCCGGCAATCAAGCCATCGGAAGTGGACGTGACCCTGGATGTCGAGCGCGCGCTGGGTGTTAAAGCGGTCGATGTGCTGGGCTCGAATGAGTTGTTCGTGGTGCTGGAGTCCGAGCAAGCGGTGCTCGACTGTCAGCCGGACATGATTGCCCTGGCGAAACTGCCGTGGCTGGGCGCCATCGTGACGGCGCAGGGCAGCAAGCACGATTTTGTTTCTCGTTACTTTGCCCCGGCGATTGGCATCAACGAAGACCCGGTGACCGGGTCCACCCATTGCAGCCTGATCCCGTACTGGTCGGAACGTTTGGGCAAGTCGAGTTTGACCGCGTATCAGTGCTCGGCGCGAGGCGGGGAATTGTTCTGCCGGCTGGAAGGTGATCGGGTAAAAATTGGCGGCGCTGCGACGCTGGTCGCGAGTGGAACACTATTGCTGGGTTGATGCTGATTTTTGTAGGAGCGAGGCTTGCCCGCGAAAGCGTCGTGTCAGCCGACATAATCATTGATTGAACTGACGCCTTCGCGGGCAAGCCTCGCTCCTACATGTTTCGGTGTTAGTTGGCGGTGCCGTAGCGGCGGACAGCTGATTCCACAAGCGGAATATGCGCCGCCGTGCTACCGGATGCCTGGAACAACACCAGATGTTCAGCCGCGACACGAATGCCTACTACCGATTCCACCTGATGATCAGCATGACTTGGAAATATCGACTCAAGCTGTGCGCCTGTCGGTAGCTGCAAGCGATACAAGGTGGACGCCCCTTGGAAGCTCTTGCCAACAATCCGCGCTTTGAGCGTGCTGTCCGGTGCGTAAACGATATCGTCCGGTCGCAGCAACACGTCCACGGCGCCACCGATCGGCCAGGTGTAAGCACGATTGCCGCGCAATTCACCGAGCTCGGTCTGCACCGATTCCGGAGTGTTCAGCTGGCCGCGAATGAAGTAACCCTGGCCAATGAAACTGGCCACAAACGGCGTCAGCGGTTCGTGATACAGGTTGTAGGGCGTGTCCCACTGTTCCAGCCGACCTTCCTTGAAAACGCCAATATGATCGCTCACGGCGAAGGCTTCTTCCTGGTCGTGGGTCACCAGAATCGCACTGGTGCCGCGGGCCTTGAGAATGTCGCGTACCTCATGGCTGAGCTTGCGTCGCAGTTCGCCGTCGAGGTTGGAGAAGGGTTCGTCGAGCAGCAACAGTTGCGGTTCCGGCGCCAGGGCGCGGGCCAGTGCAACCCGTTGCTGCTGACCACCGGACAGTTCATGCGCAAAGCGCTTGCCGAGGTTTTTCAGGTTGACCAGTTCGAGCAGTTCTTCGGTGACGCGCTCCTTTTGCGGATGCTTGCGGATCCCGAAGGCGATGTTTTCGGCGACGCTCAAATGCGGAAACAGCGCGTAGTCCTGAAACACCATGCCGATCCGGCGCTTCTCCGGCGCGAGGGTGAAACCGGCACTGGAGATTGTCTCGCCAGCCAAGGTGATCTCACCTTCGTGCACCGGTTCAAATCCGGCGATGGCCCGCAGGGTGGTGGTCTTGCCGCAGCCCGAAGAACCCAATAGGCAACCAATATCGCCCGCGTTCAAATGCAGGTTGAGGTTCTGCACGACCCGTTGGTCCTGGTAACCGCAGGCGAGGTTGCGCAGATTCAGCAGTAACGGCTGGCTCATGCGTGGTGGTACGCCGGTTCGACCAGAAACTCGAGCAGGGCCTTTTGTGCGTGAAGGCGGTTTTCGGCTTGATCCCAGGCGACCGAGCGCTTGTCGTCAAGCAGGTCGACGCTGATCTCTTCGCCACGGTGGGCCGGCAGGCAATGCATGAACAACACATCGTCTACGGCCAGATCCAGCAGCGCACGGTTGACTTGGTACGGTGCGAACAGCTTCAGGCGCTTGGCGGTTTCCTCTTCCTGGCCCATGGAGGTCCAGACGTCGGTACTCACCAGGTGGGCGCCGCGAACCGCATCTTTAGGATCGCGAACGATGGTCACCCGATCGCCGGCCTTGGCCACGAACTCCGGGTTAGGCTCGTAACCTTCCGGGCAGGCAATGCGCAACTGGAAGTCGAACTGGATCGCCGCTTCTATATAGCTGTTGCACATGTTGTTGCCGTCACCGATCCAGGCCACGGTTTTGCCTTGAATCGAGCCGCGGTGTTCGAGGAATGTCTGCATGTCGGCCAGCAACTGGCACGGGTGCAAGTCATCGGACAGGCCGTTGATCACGGGCACGCGGGAGTTGGCGGCGAATTCGGTCAGGGTGCTGTGGGCAAAGGTACGGATCATCACGGCATCGAGCATGCTCGACATCACGATTGCGCCATCGCCGATCGGCTCGCCACGGCCCAGTTGAGTATCGCGCGGCGACAGGAATATGGCCTGGCCGCCGAGCTGGATCATGCCGGCTTCGAACGAAATACGGGTGCGAGTCGAGGACTTCTCGAAAATCATCCCGAGCACGCGGTTTTTCAGAGGCTCGAACAGTACGCCGCGGTTACGCAGGTCTTTGAGCTCAACGCCTCGACGGATCACGCTGACCAGCTCTTCGGGCGTGCAATCCATCAGGGAGAGAAAGTGCCTTGCGCTCATCATTGACTACCTTTTTGCTACAAACCGCAGATGCTCAAAGCCTTGTTTAACGGAACAACGGGCGAGACCTGCGGCGTAAGCCGCACGGGGCGACGAAATAGGGGAAGGCGCGATCTTATAATTAAATGTCGCGTCTTACCAATAGGGCTACGGTTTTTAGGGGATTTCAGAGAGGCTACGGGGTGACCGCGGTAGCGCTTTTGAAGCCTGTTTCCTGACAACCGCCAGCCATTTGTACACTGGGCTCGCGGGGCTTTGCAATCAAACGGGGCGGGTACAGCATAGCAACGGTCGGTTTCTGACCCGGTATTCCAGGTTTTTGCGCAAAAGATGTCGGGTCTGAAACATTTGCTAAAGCAAAGTGCTGGGTTATAACCAAGCCGGCCGACGCATGATCAACCGCATGGCAACCATCAGTACCGGGCTCGACGAACACTGGCGACTGGTCGGCGAACTCACGGGTGTGCACGTCGCCCACGAGCAGATCGAAACCCTCAAGGAGATCCGGGCGCAGGCGCCGCGCCGGTTGCATCGAACCGATCCCTGACAGCCATCGGCTGGCCTGATGGCTGCCGATTCACAAGATGAACGTCGCTGGCGCAGTGGCGGGGCACGCGCCATAGTTTTGTTTCCGCGGCCGACATCGCCCGCCCAGAACAAGACTGAGATGGCCATGACCAAGACTCTCCATCACCGTGCCTGCCACCTGTGTGAAGCCATCTGCGGCCTGACCATCGAAACCACCGAGGTCGACGGCGGCGTACAGATCACGTCGATCAAGGGTGACCCTCAGGATACCTTCAGCCGCGGGCACATCTGCCCCAAGGCTGTTGCCCTGCAAGACATTCAGAATGATCCGGATCGCCTGCACCAGCCGATGCAGCGTGTCGGCAGCGAATGGCAACCCATCGAGTGGGAAGACGCGTTCAACCTTGTCGCCGAACGTCTGGCAGCGATTCAGGAGCGGCATGGGCACAATGCGGTGGCGGTCTATCAAGGCAACCCCAGCGTGCATAACTACGGGCTGATGACCCACAGCAATTACTTTCTTGGCCTGCTGAAAACCCGCAACCGGTTTTCCGCAACATCGGTCGACCAGCTACCGCATCACCTGACCAGCCATTTGATGTACGGCCACGGTTTGCTGTTGCCGATACCGGACATCGATCACACCGACTTCATGCTGATTCTGGGCGCCAACCCGCTGGCCTCCAACGGCAGCATCATGACCGTGCCGGATGTGGAAAAACGCCTGAAGGCCATTCAGGCCCGGGGCGGCAAAGTGGTGGTGGTCGATCCGCGCCGTAGCGAAACGGCGGCGATTGCCGATCAGCATCTGTTCGTGCGCCCGGGAGGCGATGCGGCATTGTTGTTCGGGCTACTCAATACCTTGTTCGCTGAAGGCCTGACCCGCGACAGTCATTTACCGGTGGACGGTCTGGATCAGGTGCGTGAGGCGGTCGCGAGTTTCACCGCCGAAGCGATGAGCCCGCTGTGCGCGGTGTCGGCCGAACAGATCCGCCAACTGGCGCGGGACTTCGCGGCGGCACCGACCGCCGTCTGCTACGGTCGCATGGGCGTTTCGACCCAGGCATTCGGTACCTTGTGTCATTGGGTGGTACAGCTGATCAATCTGGTCACCGGCAATCTCGACCGTGTGGGCGGTGCGCTGTGCACCGAACCCGCGGTGGATTTGGTCGCGTCGACCTCGGGTGGGCATTTCAATCTGTGGCAAAGCCGGGTGTCCGGGCGTCCTGAATACAGCGGCGAGCTGCCGGTGTCGGTGCTGGCCGAAGAGATGCTCACCGAAGGGGAGGGGCAAGTTCGCGCATTAATCACCGTGGCGGGCAATCCGGTGCTGTCCACGCCCAATGGCCGGCAACTGGAGCAGGCTCTGGACGGTCTGGAATTCATGGTCAGCATCGACCTGTACATCAATGAAACCACGCGGTATGCCGACCTGATCCTGCCGTCCACCTCGGCCCTGGAAAACGATCATTACGACACCACGTTCAATATGTTTGCGGTGCGTAACGTCAGCCGGTTCAATCGCACGATCCTGGCCAGACCCGAAGGGGCTCTGCATGACTGGGAGATCTTCGTGGGGCTGGCCAAGGCTTTTGCGGCGAAGACCGGCAAGGAATTGAAACCGACTGTTGCACCCGCGCAGATGATCGACCGTGGCCTGCGAATGGGGTTGTATGGCGATGCCTCGGAACACCGGTTGTCTGTGGCAACGTTGTTCGAACACCCGCATGGCGTTGACCTCGGGCCGTTGAAATCCAACCTTGCGCCACGGCTGAAAACCGTCAATCAACGAGTTCAGGCAGCGCCTGCACCGATCCTCGCTGACCTGATTCGTTTTGCGGCGTTGCAAGCGCCGGTTGCCGATGAGTTGTTGTTGATTGGCCGTCGCCATGTGCGCAGCAATAACTCGTGGATGCACAATTACCACCGTCTGGTGAAGGGCAAGCCGCGCCATCAATTGTTGATGCACCCCGCTGACCTGGCGAGCCGGGGGCTCATCGATGGGCAGCGAGTACGAGTCAGTTCGCGGGTCGGCATGATCGAGGTTGAAGTGCTGGGCAGTCTGGACATAATGAAAGGGGTGGTCAGTCTTCCTCACGGCTGGGGGCATGCGCGGCCGGGTGTGCAGATGACGATTGCCAGTGGCCAGCCAGGCGCCAGCGCCAACGACTTGACTGACGAGTGTCAGCTCGATGAGTTGTCCGGAAATGCGGCGTTGAACGGCGTGCCGGTGACCGTGGCGGCGGCTTGATCGAGTCTGTCGGGGAGACCGAGCATGGCGCTCGGGTTTCCGTTACAATGCGCCACCGTGCCGACCTCTGAGTCGGAAAGTTCAGCCGAGGTGCTCCATGGATATCATCGAAACGATTAAAGAGCAGATTGCTAACAACACCATTCTGCTTTACATGAAAGGCTCACCGAACGCCCCGCAGTGTGGCTTTTCCGCGAAAGCCGCGCAGGCCGTGATGGCGTGTGGTGAAAAGTTTGCGTACGTGGACATCCTGCAGAACCCGGAAATCCGCGCCAACCTGCCAAAGTACGCCAACTGGCCAACCTTCCCGCAATTGTGGGTCGGTGGTGAGTTGATCGGCGGTAGCGACATCATGACTGAAATGGCCGCTGACGGTTCGTTGCAGGCCACGATCAAAGCCGCTGCTGAAAAAGCTGCAGCAGCCAAGACCGAAGCCTGATACCCGGGCATCAAAGAAAAGGCCCTTCACGGTATTCCGTGAAGGGCCTTTTTTTTCGCCTGTGAACTGTAGGAGCGAGCTTGCTCGCGATGGACTACAGAGCGCCACGTTTACCTGGTTAAAATTCGATTTCGTTAACGACCATCGCGAGCAAGCTCGCTCCTACAGTTTTGACTGCCCGGCCCGAGCAGGTTGTCCTCTCGGCCGAAGCTGACTAACATGTCAGAAAATTCATCCTATGATTGGATGAAAGGGCGAATCCCATGTCAGAAATTTCTCCATTGATTAAGCGTTCCCTGGTCGATCAGGCCCTGGAGCAATTGCGTCTGCGCATTACCCAAGGAATCTGGTCCATCGGTCAGCGCCTGCCCACCGAGCCCGAGCTGTCTGCAGAACTCGGCATCAGCCGCAACACGGTGCGTGAAGCCATGCGCGTGTTGGCGTTTTCCGGATTGATTGAAATCCGTCAGGGCGACGGCAGTTACCTGCGGGCGGTGGTCGATCCGCTGGATACGATGAAGGCGTTGTCTCGCTGCTCCCACGAGCAGGCCCGGGAGACTCGGCACATTCTGGAAGTCGAAGCCATTGGTCTCGCAGCATTGCGCCGTACCGATGAAGACCTGGCGGCGTTGCGTGAAGCACTCGACGTCAGCGGCAGTCACTACCACGGCGATCTCGACAGCTACATCGCCTGCGACCTGGTGTTCCACCGCCGCCTGGTGGACGCTGCGCACAACCCGGCACTCAGCGAGTTGTATCGCTATTTCTCCAGCATCGTCGGCGCGCACCTGCGCCAGACCCTGAACATCTCACCCCGACGTCAAGCAGTGTTCGACCTTCACATCGAACTGCTTGATGCCGTCGAGCAACGCGACCCGGAACGGGCCAAAGCCCTGTCGAGGCAGTTGATCAATGAACCTTGAGACCGATCCCCCCATGTCCAGCCAACAGGCCAACAGCGGCACCCCCCACGCCAAGCGCACGGCAGAGCTCGAAGAGCTGTTGATCGACGCCGAAGCCGATGACGAGGCGGTGCAGCACAGTCATCCGATCCTGCGGCGGCCGTGGTTGTTGTTGCTCGGCCTGATTCTGGTGGCGCTGAACCTGCGTCCTGCCTTGTCGAGCATGGCGCCGATGCTCAGCGAAGTCTCGAAAACCCTCGGCTTGTCGGCGGCTCAGGCAGGTTTACTGACGACCTTGCCGGTGCTTTGCCTCGGCTTGTTTGCCCCGTTGGCGCCGATCCTGGCACGACGTTTCGGTGCCGAGCGGGTGGTACTGGGAATCCTGCTGATGCTGGCTGGCGGGATCATCCTGCGCAGTTCTTTCGGCGAGATCGGCCTGTTTGCCGGTAGCGTGCTGGCGGGTGCCAGCATCGGTGTGATCGGCGTATTACTGCCGGGCATCGTCAAGCGCGACTTCCCGAAACAGGCCGGCACCATGACCGGCGTCTACACCATGGCTCTGTGCATGGGCGCGGCGATGGCCGCGGGCGCGACCGTGCCGTTGAGCGAACACTTCGACAAGAGCTGGGCCCTGGGCCTGGGCATCTGGGTTGTTCCGGCATTGGTGGCGGCGATTTTCTGGTTGCCACAAGTCGGGCAGAAACACGGTGCACATCACGTTGCATACCGCGTCCGAGGATTGCTGCGTGACCCGCTGGCCTGGCAAGTGACCTTGTACATGGGTCTGCAATCGTCCCTGGCGTACATCGTATTTGGCTGGTTGCCGTCGATCCTGATTGGTCGCGGCCTGACCCCGACCCAGGCCGGTCTGGTGCTCTCGGGCTCGGTGATCATTCAACTGGCCAGCTCGCTGGCTGCGCCGTGGCTGGCCACTCGCGGCAAGGATCAACGCCTGGCAATCGTGATTGTCATGGCGCTGACCCTGGGCGGTTTGTTCGGCTGCCTGTATGCACCGATCGAAGGCTTGTGGGGCTGGGCAATCCTGCTGGGGCTGGGGCAGGGCGCTGCGTTCAGTCTGGCGTTGACCTTGATCGTGCTGCGCTCGCGGGATTCGCATGTTGCCGCCAACCTGTCGAGCATGGCCCAGGGTTTCGGCTACACCCTGGCGTCCATGGGCCCGTTCGCGGTCGGTATCGTGCATGACTGGACCGGCGGCTGGACAGCGCTGGGCTGGATTTTCGGCGTTATCGGTCTCGGCGCGATCCTCGCCGGCCTCGGTGCCGGACGTTCGTTGTACGTGCAGGTAGAAAGCGAGAAGGTCTGATAACAGCGTACTGTCGGTATTCGGCTCACGAATGCCGATAGTGCTCTGCGCATTTGTTGACTATCGTGCAGGCAATCTTTCGAAGCCCATTTTCCAACCCGGGGAGCCTGCCCATGAGCGATGCCCACAGCGCCTTGATCACCCAGTTCTATCAAGCCTTCCAGCGGCTGGATGCCGAGGCCATGAGTGCCTGTTACACCGATGACGTGGTGTTCAGTGATCCAGCGTTCGGCGAACTGCGCGGTCAAGCGGCTGGCGACATGTGGCGCATGCTCACCACCCGGGCCAAGGATTTTTCCCTGACGTTCGACAACGTGCGCAGCGATGAACGCACGGGCGGCGCCCATTGGGTGGCAACGTATCTGTTCAGCCAGACCGGCAACACCGTGGTCAACGACATTCAGGCACGCTTCGTGTTTCGCGATGGCAAGATTTGCGAGCATCACGACAGCTTCGATTTGTGGGCGTGGTCGCGACAGGCGCTGGGTTTCAAAGGACTGCTGTTGGGCTGGACGCCTCTGGTGAGAAAGGCCGTCCGCGCTCAAGCCTTGAAGGGGCTGAAGGCATTTCAAGCCAGTCGCTGATAAGATCGCGGCATGTTTTCTTTCAAGCCTTGATCGTTACATGAGCACCCTCAGCGAAATGCCTGTCAGCGCCGACGCGCCCGTCATCAAACCCTGGTTCGTCTACCTCGTTCGTGCGGCCAACGGCTCGCTCTACTGCGGGATCAGCGACGATCCCGTGCGCCGCTTCGCCACTCACCAGAGCGGCAAGGGCGCACGCTTCTTTCTGTCCAGCCCGGCAGTTGCCCTGGTTTACACCGAAGCGTGCCGCGACAAAAGCGAAGCGCTACGTCAGGAGCGACTGATCAAAAAACTCAAGAAAAGCGCCAAGGAATGTTTGGTGGCAAGTGCTCCACGCATACCGCTGTAGGAGCTGGCTTGCCAGCGATGGACTCAAGAACTCTGCGTCAATCCAGCATGAACCCGTCATCGTTAACGTTTTTCGTTGGCAAGCCAGCTCCTACAGGTCATCAATCTGACTGATAAGTGCCCATCAGGCAGATGGGTAGGCTGCCCATGGATTGCGCGTTAAGCTGAAAGCTCCTATTCGTGCGGCGGAGCCGAGCATGTCAGAGTTGATTCTTCATCATTACCCGACGTCCCCTTTCGCTGAAAAGGCCCGCTTGCTCCTGGGTTTCAAAGGGTTGTCCTGGCGCTCGGTAAAGATTTCGCCAGTGATGCCAAAACCCGATCTGACCGCATTGACGGGCGGGTACCGCAAGACACCGGTGTTGCAGGTTGGCGCGGATATTTATTGCGACACTTCGCTGATCGCCCGTCGCCTGGAGCAAGAAAAAGCCTTGCCGGCGTTCTTCCCGGAAGGTCAGGAAATGATCGCCGCGACCTTCGCCGCCTGGGCAGATTCGGTGGTGTTCCAGCACGCGGTCAGCCTGGTGTTTCAACCGGAATCGATTGCGGTGCGCTTCGGCCATTTATCGCCGGAAGCGATCAAGGCGTTTGTTGCCGATCGCGCGGGATTGTTCAGCGGTGGCAGCGCCACACGGTTATCGGCTGAGCAGGCTCGGCATCAATGGCCAACCATCATGGCGCGTCTGGAGCAGCAGCTTGAACGCGAGCAAGGTGATTTCCTGCTTGGCGAGCCGTCGATTGCCGACTTTGCCCTGGCCCATCCCATGTGGTTCCTCAAAGCGACACCTGTGACTTCACCGCTGGTCGATGCCTATCCGGCAGTGTCGGCATGGTTCGCTCGGGTGATGGGCTTCGGTCATGGCGCGTCCAGCGAGATGACCTCCGAAGAGGCGCTGGAGGTGGCGCGCAATACCACGCCGGCGGCCTTGCCGGATGAGCAGTTTGACGAACCGAACGGGTTTGAGCTGGGCCAACAGGTATTCATCGCGGCCACTGACTATGGCGTCGATCCGGTAGTGGGTGAGTTGCTGTTTGCGGGCCGTGAAGAGTTGATTCTGCGTCGTGAAGACGAACGTGGCGGCGTGGTGCATGTGCACTTTCCGCGGTTGGGATTCCGCATCGAGGCTTGCTGATACATACACCTGTGGCGCTTGCTCCCGCTGGACTGCGTAGCAGTCCCTCTTTTGGGGCCGCTTCGCAGCCCAGCGGGAGCAAGCTCCCTCGCCACAGGATTGTATGATTCCCAGCGGTTATTTCAGCGCCGTAAGAATCCCATCCGGGTCATACCCGCGAATCAACGTGCCATTCACATCGATGATTGGAATCCCGCTACCACCCAATGCCTCATAGGCCTTGCGCGCTTCGGCATCTTTTTCAATGTCGAATTCCTTGTACGGAATACCTTTCTGATCGAGAAAGCGTCGGGTGAGTTTGCAGTAGCCGCACCAGTCGGTGGCATAGAGCACGACATTGGCCTTGGCCTGGGTCTGCTCGGAAACCACCTGCGCGGGATTGAACACCCGCTCGATCTTGCCCCAGTTCTGGTAAACCACGACCACCAGCAGGATCAGCAGGAATTTCTTCAGTACGCCGCCCAGCATCAGTTGCGTCGCTTGAGCTGGTCGGTCAGCTGGGTCGGCAGGCCTTTGATGATCAACGTGCCGGCTTCTTCGTCGTATTCGATCTTCGAGCCCAGCAGGTGCGCCTCGAAACTGATGGACAGGCCTTCGGCGCGGCCGGTGAAGCGGCGGAACTGGTTCAAGGTGCGTTTATCCGCCGGGATCTCTGGCGACAGGCCGTAATCCTTGTTTCGGATATGGTCGTAGAACGCTTTCGGGCGTTCTTCGTCGATCAGCTCCGAGAGTTCTTCCAGGCCCATGGGTTCGCCCATTTTTGCCTGGCTGCTGGCGTAATCCACCAGGGTTTTGGTTTTCTCGCGGGCGGACTCTTCCGGCAGGTCTTCGCTTTCGACGAAGTCGCTGAAGGCCTTGAGCAAGGTGCGGGTTTCGCCGGGACCGTCGACGCCTTCCTGGCAGCCGATGAAGTCGCGGAAATACTCTGAAACCTTTTTCCCGTTCTTGCCTTTGATGAACGAAATGTACTGCTTGGATTGTTTGTTGTTCTGCCACTCTGAAACGTTGATCCGCGCGGCCAGGTGCAATTGGCCCAGGTCCAGGTGCCGGGACGGCGTCACGTCCAGTTGATCGGTCACGGCAACGCCTTCGCTGTGGTGCAGCAGGGCGATTGCCAGGTAATCGGTCATGCCTTGCTGATAATGCGCGAACAGCACGTGGCCGCCCACCGAGAGGTTCGACTCTTCCATCAGCTTTTGCAGATGTTCCACCGCCACTCGGCTAAATGCGGTGAAATCCTTGCCGCCGTCGAAATATTCCTTCAGCCAGCCGCTGAACGGGTGCGCGCCGGACTCGGCATGGAAGAAACCCCAGGCCTTGCCTTGTTTGGCGTTATAACTTTCGTTGAGGTCGGCAAGCATGTTCTCGATGGCGCTCGACTCGGCCAATTCGGATTCGCGGGCGTGTAGAACTGCGGGCGTGCCGTCGGGTTTTTTGTCGATCAGGTGGACGATGCAATGGCGGATCGGCATGGGCTTCTCGGCTGATTGAAGAGAGGAGGGCGTGCTCCCTCAAAAAGTGCCAAGTGTACCGCAATCATTGGTTTTGGCGCGGTGTGAAGGGCAATTCGCCCCCGACCACCGGTGCTTATGCAGTTTTTTCCCGGTTTAGAGCAATAAAGCTGACCAAATGGGTAGCTAGAGGCGGATATTTCCCCGTCTCTGTGCTAGTTTTGCCCCGTCTTACGCGAAGTCACTGCGTTAAGCGTGCATTCAGCATTTGTCAGGTCGAACCAAACCCGGATTTCGGTATCTATAACCCCGATCCCGTTGTTATTGGCCGAGGGTGCCGGATCCAGACGATCGGGCTCGATGGCTGACACTGCACACTGCAAACCATATGAATTTGATAGGGAAGGAACACTACATGGCTCTTACTAAAGACCAACTGATCGCCGACATCGCTGAAGCTATCGACGCGCCAAAAACCACCGCGCGTAACGCTCTGGACCAACTGGGCCAAATCGTTGCCGATCAGCTGGAAAACGGCGGCGAAATCACTCTGCCAGGTATCGGCAAACTGAAAGTGACTGAGCGTCCTGCCCGTACCGGCCGCAACCCTTCGACTGGCGCTGCCATCGAAATCGCTGCCAAGAAAGTTATCAAGCTGGTTGTGGCCAAAGGCCTGACCGACGCTGTTAACAAGTAAGACGCAGTAAAAAAAAGCCGTGCTCCGGAGTGATCCGGGCACGGCTTTTTTGTGTCTGCGATTCAGCGATCGCCCCGAAAAAACCACTAGCCCCCTGTGGGAGCGAGCAGGCTCGCTCCCACAGTTGATCTGCGTCGGTCAGTTACTCAGCTTTTTTTAACCCAGCGTTCACGCCAGACCTGCTGCTCGGACTTGGTCTGGAAGGTCCAGGCGACGAAGCGGCTTTGCTTCTGCCCCTGGGACATTTCCACGACCTGGCTTTCCAATACGCCGGCCTTTTTCAGCGCCGTCTGGATCGCAGGCAGGTTGGAGGCTTTCGAGACCAGGGTGCTGAACCAGAGCACTTTGTGTTGGAAGTGCGCACTCTCGGCGATCAGTTGCGTCACAAAACGTGCTTCGCCACCTTCACACCATAGTTCTGCCGACTGACCGCCAAAGTTCAGCACCGGCAGTTTACGTTTCGGGTCGGCACGGCCCAGTGCGCGCCATTTGCGCTCGCTGCCCTTGGTCGCTTCGTCCATCGAGGCGTGGAACGGTGGGTTGCACATGGTCAGGTCAAAGCGTTCGCCGGGCTCGAGCAGGCCCAGCAGGATGTGCTTGGGATTGCTTTGCTGGCGCAACTGGATGGCTTTGTTCAACCCGTTCGACTGCACAATGGCTTTGGCGGCGGCCACGGCTGTCGGGTCGATTTCCGAACCGAGAAAGTGCCAGCGGTAGTCGCTGTAGCCGATCAGCGGATAGACGCAGTTGGCGCCCATGCCGATATCGAGCACCTTGACCGGTGCGCCGCGAGGGATTTCGCCATCGTTGACGCTGGCCAACAGGTCGGCCAGGAAATGCACGTAATCGGCACGGCCCGGAACCGGCGGGCACAGGTAGTCGGCCGGGATGTCCCAGTGGGCCACACCGTAGAACGACTTGAGCAGCGCCCGGTTGAACACCCGCACCGCGTCGGGGCTGGCGAAGTCGATGCTTTCCTTGCCGTACGGGTTAATGATCACGAACTTTGCCAGTTCCGGCGTGGTCTTGATCAGCGCCGGGAAGTCGTAGCGACCCTGATGGCGGTTGCGCGGGTGCAGGCTGGCCTTTTCACGCGGTTCCACGGCTTTGGCCGGGGTGGCGGAGTCAGGCTTCTTGCGCGCAGGTCTAGGTGTGCGGGGGGCGTTCATGGGCGTGGTCGATTCGGGTATGGCTGAAAGTGGCGGGTATTGTCCCACAGACAATGGCAGCGCGGTGGATCCCGTAGGAGCGAGGCTTGCCCGCGAAGAGCGATAACGCGATGTATCTGTTGCACCGCGTTATCGTTCTTCGCGGGCAAGCCTCGCTCCTACAGAAAGAGAGTTTTGGTGTTTGGGGGAAAGCAGCCGGCATAAAAAAGGGAGACCACGCGGGCCTCCCTTCTTATTGCGATGTGCCGTTACAGGCTGGCAATCCGCGCATGCTGCTCGGCCAGTTTGCCCAGAGCCTGTTCGGCTTCAGCCAGTTTGGCGCGCTCCTTGTCGATGACGTCGCTAGGGGCCTTGTCGACGAAGCCTGCGTTGGACAGTTTGCCGCCCACGCGCTGGACTTCGCCCTGCAAACGCAGGATTTCCTTGTCCAGGCGCGCCAGTTCGGCGTTCTTGTCGATCAGGCCCGCCATCGGCACCAGCACTTCCATCTCACCGACCAGCGCGGTGGCGGACAGCGGTGCTTCTTCGCCGGCAGCCAATACGGTGATCGATTCCAGACGCGCCAGTTTCTTCAGCAGGGCTTCGTTCTCGGTGAGACGTCGCTGATCTTCGGCACTGACGTTTTTCAGGAACAGGTTCAGCGGCTTGCCCGGGCCAATGTTCATTTCGCCACGAATGTTACGTGTGCCCAGCATCAGGCCCTTGAGCCATTCGATGTCGTCTTCGGCGCCTTGATCGATGCGCTCCTCATTGGCCACTGGCCAAGGTTGCAGCATGATCGTCTTGCCCTCGATACCGGCCAGCGGCGCGATGCGCTGCCAGATTTCTTCGGTGATGAACGGCATGAACGGGTGCGCCAGGCGCAGCGCGACTTCCAGCACGCGAACCAGCGTGCGACGGGTACCGCGCTGACGTTCGACCGGCGCGTTTTCGTCCCACAGCACAGGCTTGGAGAGTTCCAGGTACCAGTCGCAATACTGGTTCCAGATGAACTCGTACAAGGCTTGTGCGGCCAGGTCGAAGCGGAACTGGTCGAGTTGACGGGTCACTTCGGCTTCAGTGCGCTGTAGCTGCGAGATGATCCAGCGATCCGCCAGTGACAGCTCGAAAGCTTCGCCGTTCTGGCCGCAGTCTTCGCCCTTGTCCAGAACATAACGTGCGGCGTTCCAGATCTTGTTGCAGAAGTTGCGATAGCCTTCGACGCGGCCCATGTCGAACTTGATGTCGCGACCGGTGGACGCCAGCGAGCAGAAGGTGAAACGCAAGGCGTCGGTGCCGTAGCTGGCAATGCCGTCGGCGAATTCGTCGCGGGTCTGCTTCTCGATCTTCTTCGCCAGTTTCGGCTGCATCATGCCGGAGGTGCGCTTTTGAACAAGCTCTTCCAGTTCGATGCCGTCGATGATGTCCAGCGGGTCAAGAACGTTGCCCTTGGACTTGGACATCTTCTGGCCCTGGCCATCTCGCACCAGGCCATGCACGTAAACGGTCTTGAACGGAACCTGCGGCGTGCCGTCTTCGTTCTTCACCAAGTGCATGGTGAGCATGATCATCCGGGCAACCCAGAAGAAAATGATGTCGAAGCCGGTTACCAGCACGTCGGTGGAGTGGAATTTCTTCAGGAATTCGGTCTGTTCAGGCCAGCCGAGGGTGGAGAATGTCCACAGGCCCGAGCTGAACCAGGTGTCGAGAACGTCATTGTCCTGTTGCAGCGCAACGTCCGGGCCGAGGTTGTGCTTGGCACGTACTTCGGCTTCGTCGCGACCGACATAGACCTTGCCCGACTCGTCGTACCAGGCCGGAATCCGGTGGCCCCACCACAGCTGACGGCTGATGCACCAATCCTGGATGTCGCGCATCCACGAGAAGTACATGTTTTCGTATTGTTTGGGTACGAACTGGATACGGCCGTCTTCAACGGCAGCAATCGCAGGCTCGGCCAGTGGCTTGGTCGACACGTACCACTGGTCGGTCAGCCACGGCTCGATGATGGTCCCTGAACGGTCGCCTTTCGGCACTTTCAGTGCGTGATCGTTGACGCTGACCAGCAGGCCAGCGGCATCGAATGCCGCAACGATTTGCTTGCGCGCTTCGAAGCGGTCGAGACCGACGTATTCGGCCGGGATCTTGCCATCGATGCTTTCGTTCAACGTGCCGTCGAGGTTGAACACCTGACAGGCCGGCAGTACGGCGGCGTTCTTGTCGAAGATGTTCAGCAGTGGCAAGTTGTGGCGTTTGCCGACTTCGTAGTCGTTGAAATCGTGGGCGGGGGTGATTTTTACGCAGCCGGTGCCGAATTCAGGGTCGCAGTAATCGTCGGCGATGATCGGAATGCGGCGGCCAACCAGCGGCAGCTCGACAAATTTGCCGATCAGGGCTTTGTAGCGTTCATCGTTCGGGTTCACGGCAACGGCGGCGTCGCCGAGCATGGTTTCCGGGCGAGTGGTCGCGACGATCAGGAAATCATCGCCTTCAGCGGTCTTGGCGCCGTCGGCCAGCGGGTACTTCAGGTTCCACAGGAAACCTTTCTCGTCGTGGTTTTCCACTTCGAGGTCGGAAATCGCCGTGTGCAGCTTGGTGTCCCAGTTGACCAGGCGCTTGCCGCGGTAGATCAGCCCGTCTTCATGCAAGCGAACGAACGCTTCTTTAACCGCTTCCGAGAGGCCGTCATCCATGGTGAAGCGCTCACGGCCCCAGTCCACGGACGAGCCGAGGCGGCGGATCTGACGGCTGATGTTGCCGCCGGACTGATCCTTCCATTCCCAGACTTTCTCGAGGAATTTCTCACGACCGAGGTCGTGGCGATTCTGGCCTTGGGCTTCTAGTTGACGTTCCACCAGCATTTGCGTGGCGATACCGGCGTGGTCGGTGCCCGGCTGCCACAGGGTGTTGCGACCCTGCATGCGGCGGAAACGGATCAGGGCGTCCATGATCGCGTTGTTGAAGCCGTGACCCATGTGCAGGCTGCCGGTGACGTTCGGCGGCGGGATCATGATGGTGTAGGACTCGCCCGCGCCTTGCGGGGCGAAGTAATTCTCTGACTCCCAGGTGTTGTACCAGGAAGTTTCAATGGCGTGCGGCTGGTAGGTCTTATCCATGCGCGGCGGGACCCTATTGGCATTAATTCAGGAAAAGCCGACGAGTATAGCGGGGCATGGGGCGAAGGGCGAGTGAGTGCAGACAGCGCGCAGTGTCAGGATTGCTGCAAATCCCAATGAGAGAGCGCGCCTGCTCGCGAAAGCGATTTATTCAGTCACATCAATATTGACTGTTAGATAGCTTTCGCGAGCAGGCTCGCTCCCACAGGGATTGGGGTTATTCGTATTGGCTGAGGAGCCGTTCCATCCGGGCAGCGAGGCGGCGTTTGATTTCGGTTTCGATGTGCGGAGCGAAGTCATCGATCACGTCTTGCATGATCAACATGGCGGCAGCACGCAGTTCGCCATCCAGATGCAGCAAGGCATCAGGGCCTTTTTCGGCGGTGGGTGCTACCGGGGCAGGGCTCGGTTCGGTGGCGGGCGACGGGTTGTCGACGGCCTCGAACAGCATCGGAATTTGTTCCTGGTCATCGTCATCATCATTGACCGTATCGGTCAGCAGCGGCGGTTGCAGGTTGTCATCGCCGAGCAGTTGGCGGATCGACTCAAGGTCGTCCAGCAAGTGCGCGGACTTTTGCAGCGGTTTTGGAGTGTCCATCGGAGTGCTCAGAGTCGCTGTAAACGGTGATCTTGCAGAGGATAGCCCTGTTCGCGGTAGAAACGGAAACTCTCCCGCGCAGCGGTGCGAATCGTCGTTTCTTCCACCACCACTTCCGCCACGCGGGCGAAGCGGGGGGCAAAGGCCGGGACTTTCAGGTCGAGATTGACCAGCAAGTCTTGATGCTGACCGCAGTCATCGCCAATCCCCAGGACAATCAAACCCTCCGGCTCGCTTTCGGCGGGGCCGTGGGGCACGAAGCTTTCGCCCTTGAACGCCCACAAACGCGCATCGAGATCATCGCGCTGGGCAGCATCGCTGCAATGCAGGTAGATGCGGTGGCCCATGCGCCAGGCTTTTTCGGTGAGCTTGCAGGCGAAATCCAGTCGCGCCGAAGGATCGGCGCTGGGCAGGATATAGAAGTCGACTTTGGTCATTGCGGTTCCTTGACCATGAGCGGCGCTGCCGGAAAGCAGCGCCGCCCTGTTCATCGGTTTCAGGCTTTGGCGCGGTCCAGCAGGTATTGGGTCAACAGGGGAACTGGGCGGCCAGTGGCGCCCTTGTCCTTGCCGCCGCTGGTCCAGGCGGTACCGGCGATGTCCAGGTGCGCCCAGTTGAGGTTCTTGGTGAAGCGCGACAGGAAGCAGGCGGCGGTGATGGTGCCGGCTTTGGGGCCGCCAATGTTGGCGATGTCGGCGAACGGGCTGTCCAGCTGCTCTTGATACTCATCGAACAGCGGCAATTGCCAGGCGCGGTCGTCGGCGGCCTGGCCGGCGCTCAGCAGTTGGCCGATCAGTTCGTCGTTGTTGCCTAGCAGGCCCGAGGTGTGGGAGCCCAGCGCGACGACGCAAGCACCGGTCAGGGTCGCGATGTCGATGACGGCTTGCGGCTTGAAACGCTCGGAGTAGGTGAGGGCGTCGCACAGCACCAGGCGGCCTTCGGCGTCAGTGTTGAGGATTTCCACGGTCTGGCCGCTCATGGTGGTAACGATGTCACCCGGGCGTGAAGCGTTGCCGCTCGGCATGTTCTCGGCGCAGGCCAGGATGCACACCAGGTTGATCGGCAGCTTCAATTCGAGCACGGCGCGCAATGTGCCGAACACGCTGGCAGCACCGCCCATGTCGTACTTCATTTCGTCCATGCCGGCACCTGGCTTCAGGCTGATGCCGCCGGTGTCGAAGGTGATGCCTTTACCGACCAGTGCGTACGGCTTCTCGGATTTCTTGCCGCCGTTGTATTGCATGACGATCAGGCGCGGTGGCTGGGCGCTGCCCTGGCCGACGGCGTAGAACGAGCCCATGCCCAGGTCCCTGATCTTCTTCTCGTCAAGGACTTCGACTTTCAGGCTTTTGAATTCTTTACCCAGGTTCTTGGCTTGTTCGCCGAGGAACGTCGGGTGGCAGATGTTCGGTGGCAGGTTGCCCAGGTTGCGGGTAAACGCCATGCCGTTGGCGATCGCAGTGGCGTGGGCCACGGCGCGCTCGACTTCAGCGTGTGCAGCCTTGATGGTCACCAGAGTGACTTTCTTCAGTGCACGAGGCTCGGCTTTCTGGCTTTTGAACTCTTCGAACTGGTATTCGCCGTCCACCAGGGTTTCAGCCAGCAGGCGGGTTTTGCCGTAGCTGTCGCGGCCTTTGACGACCACTTCATCCAGGGCCAGTACGGCATCGCTGCCGCCCAGGCCTTTCAGGGTATTGAGGATGCCGGCGATGATTTTACGGAACGGGCGATCGCCCAGCTCTTCATCCTTGCCCACACCGACCAGTAAAACGCGTTCGGCCTTGAGGTTCGGCAGGCTGTGCAGCAGCAGGCTCTGACCGACTTTTCCGGCCAGGTCGCCGCGCTTGAGCACAGCGCTGATAGCGCCACCGCTCAGTTCGTCGAGTTGTTTGGCGACGGCGCCGAGCTTGCGGCCTTCGCCGACGGCGACCACCAGAGTGGCGGTTTTCAACGTTTCTGGGCTAACGCTCTTTACAACCAGTTCCATGTCCGGGTCCCTGAATTAATGGTCAACGCGCAAGCGCTCGACACTGGGCGTGTGTCGCTTGCTTATATATAGAAAGACGCAAGTCACGGCCTGCGACAAAGGCCGCAGTTTGAACCTCGTGCCCCGACGCTGACAACCCTCGGTTATACGAATGTAGGAGCGAGCTTGCTCGCGAAAAAAACCGAGACCGGCGCGGGGTGTCAGACTACCCGCTTTATCGTTGACGACCTTCGCGAGCAAGCTCGCTCCTGCACACGCCAATGCATTGCGCAGTGACAGGCACACCCAATCACAGGATAATGCGCCATCTTTTTCGGCGGCTCTGCCCTGTGGGCTGCCCGATACGTTTGCTTGTTTGGCCGCCTTAGCCTGACAACCCTGGAGTGTCTGGTTTGATTGTCTTCCGTTATCTATCCCGCGAAGTCCTGTTGACCTTGAGCGCCGTCAGCGCCGTGCTGCTGGTCATCATCATGAGCGGACGCTTCATCAAGTACCTCGCCCAGGCGGCTGCCGGCCTTCTGGATCCAGGCTCCCTGTTTCTGATCATGGGCTTTCGCCTGCCGGGTTTTCTGCAACTGATCCTGCCGCTGGGGCTGTTTCTCGGCATCCTGCTGGCCTACGGTCGTCTGTACCTGGAAAGCGAGATGACCGTGCTGTCGGCCACCGGCATGAGTCAGCAGCGCCTGTTTGTCATCACCCTGTTTCCGGCCACTCTGGTTGCGCTGGTCGTGGCCTGGCTGAGCCTGGGTCTGGCGCCACAAGGGGCCAATCAGTTCCAGCTGTTGCTGAACAAGCAGGATGCGCTGACCGAGTTCGATACCCTGGAGCCGGGTCGCTTCCAGGCCCTGCGTGACGGCACCCGTGTGACTTACACCGAAACGCTGTCGGATAACCGCGTCAACCTTGGCGGTGTATTTATTTCGCAGAAGAACGTCTCGTCCGAGAATAAAGATCGCGGCATTTCGGTGTTGGTGGCCGAAAAAGGCCGTCAGGAAATTCGCCCTGACGGTAATCGCTACCTGATTCTCGACAATGGCTATCGCTACGACGGCAATCCGGGGCAGGCCGACTACCGTGCGATCAAGTACGACGAGTACGGCGTCTTGTTGCCAAAACCGGATGTCAGCGACGAAGTCACCGACCGCGATGCAATGAGCACCGGTGCATTGCTTGGCAGCGACGACTTGCGTTTGCGCGCCGAGCTGGAATGGCGTCTGTCCTTGCCGCTGTTGGTCTTCATCGTGACCTTGATGGCAGTGCCGCTGTCGCGGGTCAATCCGCGCCAGGGTCGTTTCCTGAAGCTTTTACCGGCGATTCTTCTTTATATGGCTTACCTGGCTATCCTGATTGCCGCTCGTGGCGCCCTTGATAAGGGCAAGATTCCGCCCGTGCTGGGCTTGTGGTGGGTGCATGCGATATTCCTGGCCATCGGTCTGGGCCTGCTCTATTGGGAACCCCTGCAGTTGAAGCGGGCGAGTCGCCGCAGCGCGCTGGAGGTGGCTCGTGGTTAAACTCGACCGATACATCGGTAGCAGTGTGTTCATTGCGATCCTGGCGGTACTGGGGATCATTCTCGGTCTGGCTACGCTGTTTGCCTTTATCGACGAAATGGGTGAGGTCAGCGATACCTACACCATGGTAGACGTCCTGAGTTTCGTGCTCCTGACGGCGCCGCGTCGTCTTTACGACATGTTGCCGATGGCTGCGCTGATCGGTTGCCTGATCGGCCTCGGCGGCCTGGCCAGTCACAGCGAGCTGACCATCATGCGCGCTGCGGGCGTGTCGGTCGGTCGAATTGTCTGGGCGGTCATGAAGCCAATGCTGATCCTGATGGCCGTGGGTGTGTTGATTGGCGAGTACGTGGCGCCAGCGGCCGAAAGCACCGCTCAGGCCAACCGATCGCTGGCTCAGGGCAGTGGTGAAGCGCAAAGTTCCAAGCATGGTGTATGGCATCGGCAGGGAGGCGAGTTCATTCACATCAACGCCGTGCAGCCTAATGGCGTGCTGTATGGCGTAACCCGTTACAGTTTCGACGATCAGCGCCATATGCTGACTTCCAGCTTTGCCAAGCGAGCGGACTACGATAAGGATCACTGGCAGTTGAGCGACGTGACCACCACGCTGTTCCATGACAAGAGCACTGAAGTGGTCACTGCGCCGGTCGAGCGCTGGAACGTATCGCTGAGCCCGGAACTCCTGGACACGGTGGTGATGACCCCCGACGCGTTGTCGATCACCGGTCTGTGGGGTTACATCCACTACCTGGCTGATCAGGGGCTGAACAATGGTCGCTACTGGCTGGCATTTTGGGTCAAGGTGTTGCAACCATTGGTCACGGCCGCCCTGGTGCTGATGGCTATTTCCTTCATCTTCGGACCGCTGCGCTCGGTGACCCTGGGGCAGCGGGTGTTCACCGGCGTGCTGGTGGGTTTCACCTTCCGCATCGTTCAGGATCTGCTGGGGCCTTCAAGCCTGGTGTTCGGTTTCTCGCCGCTATTTGCGGTGCTGGTTCCGGCGGGTGTTTGCGCCGTGGTCGGGGTTTGGTTGTTACGCCGAGCCGGTTGATCGCGGGTAATTCCCGACCTGGCTGGTCATGAAAAACGCCCCTGTCGAGAGACCGGGGCGTTTTTGTACGTGCCGTCTGACCTGCGAACGTGACGCTTGCGCCGTGGATCAGGTACAATTCCCGGCTATTTTTCGGCGGGCTATGCCTGCAGCCTTTTTGAGTGTTGATCCGTGAGTGATTTGAGTCATATCCGCAATTTCTCCATCATCGCCCACATTGACCATGGCAAGTCGACGCTGGCCGATCGCTTCATCCAGATGTGCGGCGGCCTTGCCGAGCGCGAAATGGAAGCCCAGGTTCTGGACTCCATGGACCTGGAGCGTGAACGCGGGATCACCATCAAGGCCCACAGCGTCACCCTGTATTACACCGCTCGCGATGGCATCAAGTACCAACTGAACTTCATTGACACCCCGGGCCACGTCGACTTCACCTATGAAGTCAGCCGGTCGCTGGCGGCCTGTGAAGGTGCGTTGCTGGTGGTCGATGCCGGCCAGGGCGTTGAAGCGCAGTCGGTTGCCAACTGCTACACCGCCATCGAGCAGGGCCTGGAAGTCATGCCGGTCCTGAACAAGATCGACTTGCCACAGGCCGATCCAGAGCGCGTTAAAGAAGAAATCGAAAAAATCATCGGTATCGATGCCACCGATGCGGTCGAGTGCAGTGCCAAGACCGGTCTGGGCGTCGACGAAGTGCTCGAGCGTCTGGTTACCACCATTCCTGCACCGACCGGCAACATCGAAGATCCGCTGCAAGCGTTGATCATCGACTCCTGGTTCGACAACTACCTGGGCGTTGTTTCCCTGGTACGCGTGCGCCACGGTTGTGTGAAGAAGGGCGACAAGATCCTGGTCAAATCCACCGGCAAGATCCACCTGGTGGACAGCGTCGGTGTATTCAACCCGAAACACACCGCTACCGTTGACCTGAAGGCGGGCGAGGTGGGCTTCATCATCGCCGGCATCAAGGACATTCACGGTGCGCCGGTGGGTGACACCCTGACCTTGAGCTCCACGCCGGACGTTGACGTACTGCCAGGCTTCAAACGCATTCAGCCACAGGTTTACGCTGGTCTGTTCCCGGTCAGCTCCGATGACTTCGAAGATTTCCGTGAAGCGCTGCAAAAGCTCACGCTCAACGACTCGTCCCTGCAGTACACCCCGGAAAGTTCTGACGCCCTGGGCTTCGGCTTCCGTTGCGGGTTCCTCGGCATGCTGCACATGGAAATCATCCAGGAGCGCCTGGAGCGCGAGTACGACCTGGACCTGATTACCACGGCGCCGACCGTTATTTTCGAGCTGTTGCTGAAAACCGGTGAAACGATTTACGTCGACAACCCGTCGAAGCTTCCAGACCTGTCTTCGATCGAAGACATGCGCGAACCGATCGTGCGGGCCAATATTCTTGTGCCGCAAGAGCACCTGGGTAACGTCATTACCCTGTGTATCGAAAAGCGTGGCGTGCAGCACGACATGCTGTTCCTCGGCACTCAGGTCCAGGTGACCTATGATTTGCCGATGAACGAAGTGGTTTTGGACTTCTTCGACCGTCTGAAATCCACCAGCCGTGGCTATGCTTCGCTGGATTACCATTTCGACCGTTATCAATCGGCTAATCTGGTGAAACTGGATGTACTGATCAACGGTGACAAAGTCGACGCCTTGGCGTTGATCGTGCATCGTGACAACGCGCACTACAAAGGTCGCCAGTTGACCGAGAAGATGAAAGAACTGATTCCACGGCAGATGTTCGACGTTGCGATCCAGGCCGCCATTGGCGGGCAGATCATTGCGCGGACTTCCGTCAAGGCACTCAGAAAGAACGTATTGGCCAAATGCTACGGCGGTGACGTTAGCCGTAAGCGCAAGCTGTTGGAAAAGCAAAAGGCCGGTAAAAAACGCATGAAGCAAGTCGGTAACGTGGAAATTCCACAAGAAGCCTTCCTTGCAGTGCTCAGGTTGGATAGTTAGGTCCTATGTCACTAAATTTCCCGCTGTTGCTGGTCATCGCCGTGTTCGTCTGCGGCCTGTTGGCGTTGCTCGATCTGCTTTTCCTGGCGCCGCGTCGGCGTGCGGCCATTACCTCCTATCAAGGCAGCGTCAGCCAGCCTGATGTGGTGGTGGTCGAGAAACTGAACAAAGAGCCGCTACTGGTCGAATACGGCAAGTCGTTCTTTCCGGTGCTGTTCATCGTGCTGGTACTGCGTTCGTTCCTGGTGGAACCGTTCCAGATTCCATCCGGCTCGATGAAACCGACCCTGGAAGTCGGCGACTTCATTTTGGTGAGCAAGTTTTCCTACGGGATTCGCTTGCCGGTGATCGACAAGAAAGTCATCGGAGTCGGTGAGCCACAGCGCGGCGATGTGATGGTGTTCCGCTACCCGAGCGATCCGAACGTCAACTACATCAAGCGTGTGGTGGGCCTGCCGGGTGACCAGATTCGTTACACCGCCGACAAGCGTCTGTTCGTCAACGGTGAATCGATTGCCGAACAAATGATCGGCTCCGAGCCGGGCACGTTGGGCAGCGCTGAGCTCTACAAGGAAAAACTCGGTGCCGCCGAGCATCTTATCCGCAAGGAAATGAGCCGCTATCGCGCGACACCGGATCATTCGTGGACCGTGCCCGCCGGGCACTACTTCATGATGGGCGACAACCGCGACAACTCGAACGACAGTCGCTATTGGGATGATCCGAGTATTCCCAAGGATCTGCTGGGCATGGTTCCCGACAAGAATATCGTCGGCAAGGCCTTCGCAGTCTGGATGAGCTGGCCGGAACCTAAACTCAGTCACCTGCCGAATTTCTCGCGGGTTGGCCTGATCAAGTAATCACCCACGGCGCTGTTGAACACAGCGCCGAATGCTTTTCTGGAGTCGACACATTCGGCACCCAAAGCATGAAGCCAATGATATTCAGGACGTTATTTTTGAACACAGCGTTAATTGTCCCAAGCCTGCGCCGCATCACGGCGATGGCGGTGGAATCCAGCCACGAACTCAGCGTGGGTAAACCGTGAGCGTCTCCTTAAGCCGTCTAGAGCGTCAGCTCGGCTACACCTTCAAGGATCAGGAGCTGATGGTCCTGGCCCTGACGCACCGCAGTTTTGCCGGGCGCAACAACGAACGCCTGGAATTCCTCGGCGACGCCATCCTCAACTTCGTCGCTGGCGAGGCGCTTTTCGACCGCTTCCCGCTGGCGCGCGAAGGGCAGCTGTCGCGTTTGCGCGCACGTCTGGTAAAAGGCGAGACCCTGGCCGTACTGGCCCGGGGTTTCGATCTGGGCGAATACCTGCGCCTGGGTTCCGGCGAATTGAAAAGCGGCGGTTTCCGTCGCGAGTCAATTCTGGCCGATGCCCTGGAAGCACTGATTGGTGCGATCTACCTGGACGCCGGCATGGACATGGCGCGCGAACGTGTGCTGGCCTGGCTGGCCGGTGAGTTCGAAGGGCTGACGCTGGTCGACACCAACAAAGATCCAAAAACCCGCCTGCAGGAATTCCTGCAGTCCCGGGGTTGCGAGCTGCCGCGTTACGAAGTGGTGGATATCCAGGGTGAGCCGCATTGCCGGACGTTCTTCGTCGAATGTGAAATCACCTTACTGAATGAAAAAAGCCGAGGTCAGGGTGTGAGTCGTCGTATTGCCGAACAGGTAGCGGCCGCCGCAGCACTGATTGCCCTGGGCGTGGAGAATGGCCATGACTGATTCAACTGCAACTCGCTGTGGCTATGTCGCCATCGTCGGCCGTCCAAACGTGGGCAAGTCCACGCTGCTGAACCACATCCTCGGTCAGAAGCTCGCGATCACCTCGCGCAAGCCTCAGACCACTCGCCACAATATGCTGGGTATCAAGACCGAAGGCGCCGTGCAGGCGATCTACGTCGACACCCCGGGCATGCACAAGGGCGGCGAAAAGGCGTTGAACCGCTACATGAACAAGACCGCTTCGGCAGCGTTGAAAGACGTCGACGTGGTGATCTTCGTGGTTGACCGCACCAAGTGGACCGACGAAGACCAGATGGTCCTCGAGCGCGTTCAATACGTGACCGGCCCGTTGATCGTGGCGTTGAACAAGACTGACCGCATCGAAGACAAAGCCGAATTGATGCCGCACCTGACGTGGTTGCAGGAACAGCTGCCGAACGCGCAGATCATGCCGATCTCGGCCCAGCACGGGCACAACCTCGAAACGCTGGAGCGCGTGATTGCCGGTTACCTGCCGGAAAACGATCACTTCTTCCCCGAAGACCAGATCACCGACCGCAGCAGCCGCTTCCTCGCCGCTGAGCTGGTGCGTGAGAAAATCATGCGTCAGATGGGGGCTGAGCTACCGTACCAGATCACCGTGGAAATCGAAGAGTTCAAGCAGCAGGGCAAAACCCTGCATATCCATGCCTTGATCCTCGTCGAACGTGACGGCCAGAAGAAAATCATCATTGGTGACAAGGGCGAGCGCATCAAGCGCATCGGCACCGAGGCGCGCAAGGATATGGAGTTGCTGTTCGACTCCAAGATCATGCTTAACCTGTGGGTCAAGGTTAAGGGCGGCTGGTCTGACGACGAACGCGCCCTGCGTTCGTTGGGTTACGGCGACCTGTAAAGTCTGGCAGCACATAGATCCATTGTGGGAGCGAGCCTGCTCGCGAAGAGGATGTAACATTCAGCATTGATGTTGACTGTCACACCGCTTTCGCGAGCAGGCTCGCTCCCACATTGTTTTTGGGGTGTTTGTAAAACTACGCTCCGTCATTGAGAACCCTGACTTCCATGTCTCAAGCCCCCCTCGGCCAACCCGCCTATGTCCTGCACTCCCGCGCCTACCGCGAAAACAGCGCGCTGGTGGATTTCCTCACGCCACAAGGTCGGCTGCGGGCGGTGTTGCGCAGTGCGCGGGGCAAGGCCGGGACGCTGGCGCGGCCATTCGTGCCGCTGGAAGTCGAGTTCCGCGGGCGGGGAGAGTTGAAGAACGTCGGGCGCATGGAAAGCGCCGGCGTTTCGACCTGGCTCATCGGTGAGGCACTGTTCAGCGGCCTCTACCTCAATGAACTGTTGATTCGCCTGCTGCCCTCCGAAGACCCTCATCCGGGTGTATTCGATCACTACGCCGCGACCTTGCTCGCCCTGGCCGAGGGTCGTGCGCTTGAGCCGTTGCTGCGCTCGTTCGAATGGCGCCTGCTGGATGATCTCGGGTACGGCTTCGCGCTGAACGCCGACATCCACGGCGAGCCGATCGCGCCGGACGGTCTTTATCGTTTGCAAGTGGACGCGGGTCTGGAGCGGGTCTATCTGCTGCAACCCGGTCTGTTCAACGGCACCGAACTGCTGGCCATGGCCGAGGCCGACTGGTCCGCCCCTGGTGCGCTGTCCGCCGCCAAGCGCTTGATGCGTCAGGCACTGGCCGTTCATTTGGGCGGTCGTCCGCTGGTTTCCCGAGAGTTGTTTCGAAAGCCATAGGATCAACAGACCCTATCTCCTTGTGTATGCTGTGCACCGAACTTTCCCCTCTTCAGGAGCGCTTCCGTGAGCACCAGCAATCGCATTCTTCTTGGCGTGAACATCGACCACGTCGCCACCCTGCGTCAGGCCCGGGGCACTCGCTATCCGGATCCGGTCAAGGCAGCACTGGACGCGGAAGAGGCGGGCGCTGACGGCATCACCGTGCATCTGCGCGAAGACCGTCGGCATATCCAGGAGCGCGACGTGTTGCTGCTCAAGGACGTGCTGCAAACCCGCATGAACTTCGAAATGGGCGTCACCGAAGAAATGATGGCGTTCGCCGAGCGTATCCGCCCGGCACACATTTGTCTGGTCCCGGAAACCCGTCAAGAACTGACCACCGAAGGCGGCCTGGATGTCGCGGGACAGGAAGCGCGGATCAAAGCGGCGGTGGACCGGCTGGCGAAAATCGGCTGTGAAGTGTCGCTGTTCATCGATGCCGACGAACGGCAGATTGCAGCCTCCAAGCGCGTTGGTGCACCCGCCATCGAGCTGCACACCGGTCGTTACGCCGATGCCGAGACACCGACAGAAGTGGCAGAAGAGTTGAAACGTGTGGCCGATGGCGTGGCGTTTGGTTTGGCCCAAGGCTTGATCGTCAACGCCGGTCACGGTTTGCATTACCACAACGTCGAAGCGGTCGCCGCAATCAAGGGTATCAACGAATTGAACATCGGCCATGCGTTGGTGGCCCATGCGTTGTTCGTGGGCTTCAAGTCGGCGGTGTCGGAGATGAAAGCGCTGATTCTGGCAGCTGCGTTGAAAGGCTAGATCGGCGGCGCTACCTTCGCGGGCAAGCCTCGCTCCTACAGGTCCGTGTCGATACGCAATGGTGTGTTCGATACAAATCTGTAGGAGCGAGGCTTGCCCGCGAAGGCGTCTTTGAAGGCGGCGAAGGCTTAAAGCGGCGGGGTTTCCTGAGCCGGCTTGGACTTGTCGATCCCGGGCACATGCAGGTTGCCTTCAGCCACCTGATTGCCTTCAAGCTGTGGCTGCGTCACCCACGTCAGGATGTCGTAGTAGCGACGGATGTTCGCCACAAAATGCACCGGCTCGCCGCCTCGGGCGTAGCCATAGCGCGTCTTGCTGTACCACTTTTTCTCGGACAAGCGTGGCAGGATTTTCTTCACGTCCAGCCACTTGTCCGGGTTCAGCCCTTCCTTCGCCGCCAGTTTGCGCGCGTCATCCAGGTGACCGCTGCCGACGTTGTAGGCCGCCAGTGCAAACCAGGTGCGATCCGGCTCCTGGATCGACTCATCGAGCTGATCCTTC
This sequence comes from Pseudomonas sp. IT-P253, assembly GCF_949768125.1. NCBI lineage: Bacteria > Pseudomonadati > Pseudomonadota > Gammaproteobacteria > Pseudomonadales > Pseudomonadaceae > Pseudomonas > Pseudomonas sp. IT-P253. The sequence continues at coordinate 193,287 of NZ_CATKPT010000066.1, forward strand.
ATATAAACCAGGTACTTGGCGCCACCCATAATGCTTTGCTTCGGGTCGAGTCGATTGGATACGCCCATGGCCTGCGCGGTGTTCTGGGTCAGCATCATCAAGCCGCGCACGCCGGTCTTCGACGTGACGGCCGGCTGCCACAGTGATTCCTGATAACCGATCGCCGCCAGCAGTCGCCAGTCGACCTGTTCTATCTTGGCGTAGGCCTTGAAGTGCTGTTCGTACTTGGGCAGCCGTTGCTGCAAGTGCTGGGCGAAGGTGGTTGCACCCATGTAACCGAGCACATCGACGTGGCCGTAATAGCGGTCCTTCAAGCGTTGCAGGGTGCCGTTGCTCTTCACCTTGTCGAGGTAGGCGTTGATCTCGTTGAGCAGGCTGTTGTCATCACCGGCTGCCACGGCCCAGCTCTGATTGCTGGCGTCACCGAGGTCAAAGGCAACCCGTATGTTGGTGAAGTAGACCTGGTTCATCGCGACTTCGTTGGAGTCGACCAGCGTCAGATCGATCTGGCCTTCATCGACCATGCGCAGCAGGTCGACGACTTCCACCGCGTCGGACTCTTCGTATTCAATGCCAGGGTATTTCTTTTTCAGCTGCGCCAGTTGCTCGGCGTGGGTGCTGCCCTTGAGAACCATGATCTTTTTGCCAACCAGATCACCCGCGTCGGTGGGCCGTGACTGGCCGTTGCGGTAGATGATCTGCGGGGTGACTTCCAGGTAGGAGTGGGAAAACCGTACCTGTTTTTTGCGTTCTTCGCTGCTGACCAGGCCGGCGGCCGCCAGTACCGGGCCGTTGGGTTTGCCTACCTGGCTGAACAGGTCGTCGAGGTTGTCGGCGGTTTCGATTTTGAGTTCGACCCCCAGATCTTCGGCGAAGCGCTTCACCAGCTCGTATTCGAAGCCGGTTTCACCGTTACGATCCTGAAAGTAGGTGGCGGGGCTGTTACGGGTAACCACCCGCAGCACGCCATCCTCCTTTACGCGCTCCAGCGTGTTGGGTTTATCAACACAGCCACTGAGCATCAGGAAGAGTCCGGTTGCGATCAGCCATTTGGCGAACCGTGGACGCAAAGCCGTTGGGGAAAACATCTGCGCAGTATACGCAAAGGACCACGAGCGCCATATCTCGACAGCGAAGGGGTTGTCTGCTAGAGAGCGCAAAACACGCTTGGAGCCCACAGGAATGGGCTCGAACGGCAATTCATGAGCGTAAAAATAACCCCCGGAGAACCGTTGATTGGCGCCCAAAACCCCGGCCCGACGTTCGGGGATAGTCGCGCTTACCGTTTCGGGTGCTGTCGCGGGCGGTTTAGGCTAGAATGCACGGCCTCAAAGCACACCCCTTCCCGAGGCTGTCCCGAAGATGTTGATCCTGCGCGGCGCTCCTGCCCTTTCTGCCTTTCGCCACAGCAAACTCCTTGAGCAACTGAGCCAGAAGGTCCCGGCTGTCAGCGGCTTGTATGCTGAATTCGCTCACTTCGCCGAAGTTACCGGCGTCCTGACCGGCGACGAACAGCAGGTGCTTGCGCGCCTTCTGAAGTACGGCCCAAGTGTTCCAGTTCAAGAGCCGACCGGTCGTCTGTTCCTGGTGTTGCCACGTTTTGGCACCATCTCGCCATGGTCGAGCAAGGCCAGCGACATCGCTCGCAATTGCGGCCTGGCGAAAATCCTGCGCCTGGAGCGCGGTATCGCGTTCTACGTTGCCGGCCAGTTCAGCGACGCTCAAGCGCAGTTGATCGCGGACGCCTTGCACGACCGCATGACCCAGATCGTCCTCGGCAACCTTGAACAGGCTGCCGGCCTGTTCAGCCACGCCGAACCCAAGCCGCTGACCGCGATCGACGTGCTGGGTGGCGGCCGCGCCGCACTGGAAAAAGCCAATACCGAACTGGGCCTGGCCCTGGCCGAAGACGAAATCGACTATCTGGTCAATGCCTTCGTCGGCTTGAAACGCAACCCGCATGACATCGAACTGATGATGTTCGCCCAGGCGAACTCCGAGCACTGCCGTCACAAGATCTTCAACGCCAGTTGGGATATTGATGGCCAGAGCCAGGAAAAAAGCCTGTTCGGCATGATCAAGAACACCTACGTGATGCACAGCGAGGGCGTTCTGTCGGCTTACAAGGACAACGCCTCGGTGATCGTCGGCAACGTTGCCGGTCGTTTCTTCCCGGACCCTGAAACCCGCCAGTACGGCGCGGTGCAGGAACCGGTGCACATCCTGATGAAAGTCGAAACGCACAACCACCCGACCGCGATTGCCCCGTTCCCGGGTGCATCCACCGGTTCCGGTGGCGAAATTCGCGACGAAGGCGCTACCGGCCGTGGCGCCAAGCCGAAGGCTGGCCTGACCGGTTTCACCGTGTCCAACCTGCAAATCCCGGGCTTCGAACAGCCGTGGGAAGTGCCGTACGGCAAGCCGGAGCGCATCGTCACCGCGCTGGACATCATGATCGAAGGCCCACTGGGTGGCGCCGCGTTCAACAATGAATTTGGTCGTCCGGCCCTGACCGGTTATTTCCGTACCTTCGAACAGTCGATCACCACCCCGCGTGGCGACGAAGTTCGCGGTTACCACAAGCCGATCATGCTGGCCGGCGGCATGGGTAACATCCGTGCCGAACACGTACAGAAAGGCGAGATCACCGTTGGCTCCAAGCTGATCGTACTCGGCGGCCCGGCAATGCTGATCGGTCTGGGTGGCGGCGCGGCTTCCTCCATGGCCACCGGCACCAGCTCGGCGGACCTGGACTTCGCATCGGTACAGCGCGAAAACCCTGAGATGGAGCGTCGCTGCCAGGAAGTCATCGACCGTTGCTGGCAGTTGGGTGAACACAACCCGATCAGCTTCATCCACGACGTGGGCGCGGGCGGTCTGTCCAACGCCTTCCCTGAGCTGGTCAACGACGGCAACCGTGGCGGTCGCTTCGAGCTGCGCAACATTCCAAACGACGAGCCGGGCATGGCCCCGCACGAAATCTGGAGTAACGAATCCCAGGAACGTTACGTTCTGGCAGTGGGTCCGGCCGACTTCGACCGCTTCCAGGCGATCTGCGAACGTGAGCGTTGCCCGTTTGCTGTCGTCGGTGAAGCCACTGCCGAGCCGCAGCTGACCGTCACCGACAGCCACTTCGGCAACAGCCCGGTGGACATGCCACTCGAAGTGCTGCTGGGCAAAGCGCCACGCATGCACCGTTCGGCCGTTCGTGAAAACGAACTGGGCGATGACTTCGATCCGAGCACGCTGGACATTGCCGACTGCGTCGAGCGCGTCCTGCATCACCCGGCCGTGGCCAGCAAAAGCTTCCTGATCACCATCGGCGACCGCACCATCACCGGCCTCGTGGCCCGTGACCAAATGGTCGGCCCGTGGCAGGTTCCGGTGGCTGACGTTGCCGTTACCGCCACCAGCTTCGACGTTTACACCGGTGAAGCCATGGCCATGGGCGAGCGGACTCCGCTGGCACTGCTGGACGCTCCGGCGTCGGGCCGCATGGCCATCGGCGAAACCCTGACCAACATCGCCGCTTCGCGTATCAACAAGATCTCCGACATCAAACTGTCGGCCAACTGGATGTCCGCTGCCGGCCACCCGGGTGAAGACGCGCGTTTGTACGACACCGTGAAAGCGGTCGGCATGGAGCTGTGTCCTGACCTGGGCATCACCATTCCAGTGGGCAAGGACTCGATGTCCATGGCCACGCGCTGGAATGACGAAGGCGTCGACAAGACCGTGACGTCGCCGATGTCCCTGATCGTGACCGGTTTTGCACCCGTGGCTGACATCCGTCAGACCCTGACGCCAGAACTGCGCATGAACAAAGGCACCACTGACCTGATCCTGATCGATCTGGGCCGTGGCCAGAACCGCATGGGCGCCTCGATTCTCGCTCAGGTTCACGGCAAGCTGGGTTCGCAAGCGCCGGACGTCGATGATGCCGAAGACCTGAAAGCCTTCTTCGCGGTGATCCAGGGCCTCAACGCCGATGGTCACCTGCTGGCTTACCACGACCGTTCCGACGGCGGTCTGCTGACCAGCGTGGTGGAAATGGCGTTCGCCGGCCACTGCGGTCTGAGCCTGAACCTCGACGGTCTGGCGGAAACATCCGCCGACATCGCTGCAATCCTGTTCAACGAAGAACTGGGTGCGGTGATTCAGGTTCGTCAGGACTCCACACCCGACATCCTCGCGCAGTTCAGCGCCGCCGGTCTGGGCGACTGTGTGTCGGTGATCGGTCAACCGATGAACAATGGCCAGATCAACATCACCTTCAACGGCGAAACCGTGTTCGAAGGTCAGCGCCGTCTGCTGCAACGCCAGTGGGCCGAGACCAGCTACCAGATCCAGCGTCTGCGTGATAACGCCGACTGCGCCGAGCAAGAGTTCGACGTGCTGCTGGAAGAAGACAACCCGGGCTTGAGCGTCAAGCTGAGCTTCGACGTCAACCAGGACGTCGCCGCGCCTTACATCAAGAAAGGCATCCGCCCACAAGTTGCCGTGCTGCGTGAGCAGGGCGTCAACGGTCAGGTGGAAATGGCAGCCGCGTTCGACCGTGCCGGTTTCAACGCGATCGACGTGCACATGAGCGACATTCTGGCCGGCCGTGTCGACCTGAACGAGTTCAAAGGCCTGGTGGCATGCGGCGGTTTCTCCTACGGCGACGTCTTGGGTGCCGGTGAAGGCTGGGCCAAGTCCGCGCTGTTCAACAGCCGCGCTCGCGATGCGTTCCAGGGCTTCTTTGAACGTAACGACAGCTTCACCCTCGGTGTGTGCAACGGTTGCCAGATGATGTCCAACCTGCACGAGCTGATCCCGGGCAGCGAACTCTGGCCACACTTTGTGCGTAACCGTTCCGAACAGTTCGAAGCGCGCGTGGCGATGGTTCAGGTCCAGGAGTCGAACTCGATCTTCCTGCAGGGCATGGCCGGTTCGCGCATGCCGATCGCCATCGCTCACGGCGAAGGTCATGCCGAGTTCGCCAGCGAAGAAGCGTTGCTGGAAGCCGACCTGTCGGGTTGCGTGGCAATGCGTTTCGTCGACAACCATGGCAAGGTCACCGAGCAATACCCGGCCAACCCGAACGGCTCGCCACGCGGGATCACCGGGCTGACCAGTCGTGACGGTCGCGTGACCATCATGATGCCGCACCCGGAGCGTGTGTTCCGCGCGGTACAGAACTCGTGGCGTTCGGAAGACTGGAACGAAGACGCACCTTGGATGCGTATGTTCCGTAATGCTCGCCTCTGGGTTAATTAAGAGGGGGTGAACTGAGGACCATGTATAAGCTTTCCTTTTTTGTTCCGGACAGTCATGTAGAGGTGGTCAAAAGTGCCGTGTTCGCTGCCGGTGGTGGGCGAATCGGGGCTTATGATCACTGCGCATGGCAGGTGCTTGGCCAAGGCCAGTTTCGGCCATTGGACGGCAGTCAGCCGTTCATTGGCGAAGCGGGGCAGGTCGAGCAGGTTGAGGAATGGAAAGTTGAGCTGGTGGTGGCGGATGAGTTGATTCGTTCGGTGGTGATGGTTCTGAAAGCGAGTCATCCCTACGAGACACCGGCTTACGAGGTGTGGCGGTTGGAGGATTTCTGATCCTGCTGCTGTCATGAAAAACCCGCTGATTCGTCAGCGGGTTTTTTATTGGCTGCTGAAATGCACAGGCACTTTCTCGACGCGATAAAAAACCCGGCTAAAGCTGTGATGCTCTATGTGGGAGCGAGCTTGCTCGCGATGGACTCAAGAACGCTGCGTTTAGCCAGTAAACACGCGTTATCGTTAACGACCATCGCGAGCAAGCTCGCTCCTACAATTCGACATCACGGCAAAAGCCGGGTTTTTTGTGTGGCGTCGATCTTAAGCGGTGAAGGTTTTGCCTTCGAACTGCTCAGCCACGAATTTCCAGTTGACCAGGTTCCAGAACGCTTCGACATACTTTGGACGAAGGTTACGGTAGTCGATGTAGTAAGCGTGTTCCCATACGTCGCAGGTCAGCAGCGGGGTGTCGCCGTTGGTCAGCGGGTTGCCGGCGCCGATGGTGCTGGCCAGGGCCAGGGAACCGTCAGCCTTTTTCACCAGCCAGCCCCAACCGGAACCGAAGGTGCCGATGGACGTCTTGCTGAACTCTTCCTTGAACTTGTCGAACGAACCGAACGTTGCGTTGATGGCGTCGCCAAGCGCGCCGGTTGGTTGACCGCCGGCGTTTGGCGCCAGGCAGTTCCAGTAGAACGTGTGGTTCCAGACTTGAGCGGCGTTGTTGAAGATGCCACCCGAGGAAGTCTTGACGATTTGTTCCAGGGTCTTGCCTTCGAACTCGGTGCCTGGCACCAGGTTGTTCAGGTTCACGACGTAGGTGTTGTGGTGCTTGTCGTGGTGGTATTCCAGAGTTTCCCTGGAAATGTGCGGCTGCAGGGCATCGTGTGCGTAAGGCAGCGGCGGCAATTCGAAAGCCATGATGATTCTCCTAATCAGGTCAGTTGCGGTGAGCGCAAGGCCGATCACGGGCGGCCAGACAAGCGCCGGGGAGTTTGTACTCTTTGCGGCGCATCGAACCGGATCATAGCACCGGGGTGGCGGCATAACCACGCAACAACTGTGTGGAATAGAGGTTCCAGAGCCTTTTGGAATAATCAGGGCGTGGTGATTAATTGAAAGGCCACGGTGAACATCATTACTGCCACCAGCAAATCGAGGATTCGCCAGGTACTCGGCCGCGCCAGCCATGGCGCCAACCAGGCAGCGCCCAGCGCCAGGGTGAAAAACCACAGCAACGATGCGCTGGCCGCGCCGACGACATAGGCGCCGGGCTCAGTCTGTTGGGCGCCGAGGGAGCCGATCAGCAGCACCGTGTCCAGATAGACGTGCGGGTTGAGCAGTGTCACGGCCAGGGCGCTGAGCATCACCGCTCGCAGTGAGCGTACAGTCTGGTTCTCACCCTGCTGCAAACTTTGCTTCGAACAGGCCCGACGCAGCGCCTGACTGCCATACCAAATCAGAAAGACGGCGCCCCCCCAACGGGCAACGGCCAACAAGGTCGGGTTTTGCGCCAGCACCGTCGCCAGGCCAAATACGCCGGCGGCGACCAATAACGCATCGCACGTCACACAGAGCGCTGCCACCGGCAGGTGATGTTCGCGCCGAAGGCTTTGAGCGAGCACAAATGCGTTTTGAGTACCGATCGCCATGATCAGCCCGGCGGCCACTAACAGGCCATTTACATAACTTTGCCACATAAGCTGTTTACTCCGCGTTGGCTGCCAGATCGCGCAACACTTGCATCGCGCGTTGGGCGTGGGATTGACCGACGAACAGGTGGTCGTGGTAGTAACCGGCGATCACATTGCAGCTGATGCCGGCGTTGCCCAGTGCTGTCGCGAAGGCGGCGGTCAGGCCGACGGCTTCGAGGGCCGAATGCACGTTCAAGGTGATCCACGCGGCGATGTAATCGAAACTGAAACCGGCCTTTTCGGCGTGGGAGCGTTCGAGAATCACCGTCAGACCTTCCTGTTCGCGAAAGCTGCCGAGGATTTCAAGGTCCGCCGGCAGCGTGCCCTCGCGCAGGGTGCAGAATACGTAATCGCCAGCGTTGAGTTGCGGGCTCATGCTGCGCAAAAGAGTGGCCAATGACGTTTCGCCAGCCATGTCGGTATTCCTTGTTCAAAAGTTCTTGTCGGGCATTCTCCGCTGCTAACCTGTATAAGAAAAACCAATCTTGCTGATCGCTCATTAGGAAAACTGATGTTCGACTATAAATTGCTGTCTGCCTTGGCTGCCGTCGTCGAGCAGGCCGGTTTCGAACGTGCCGCGCAGGTGCTCGGCTTGTCACAATCGGCAATCTCCCAGCGCATCAAATTGCTTGAGGCGCGGGTCGGTCAACCGGTGCTGGTGCGGGTCACACCGCCCGCCCCGACGGACATTGGCCGTCGGCTGCTCAACCATGTGCAGCAGGTGCGTTTGCTCGAGCGCGATTTGCAAACGCTGGTGCCGGCGCTCGACGAAGAAGGGCTGCCGGAACGTCTGCGTATCGCCCTGAACGCCGACAGCCTCGCCACCTGGTGGGCGGAGGCGGTGGGGGGCTTTTGCGCGGAGCAACACCTGTTGCTCGATCTGGTGGTGGAGGATCAGACCGTCGGCCTCAAACGCATGCGCGCCGGCGAAGTGGCGGCTTGCGTCTGTGCCAGCGAACGTCCGGTGGCCGGCGCGCGCAGCGTGTTGCTGGGTGCGATGCGCTATCGAGCGCTGGCCAGTCCCGCCTTTATAGCCCGGCATTTTCCGCAAGGTGTGCGCGCCGATCAGTTGTCGAAAACCCCGGCGCTGGTCTTCGGTCCCGACGACTTCCTGCAGCATCGCTACCTTGCGTCCCTCGGCGTGGATGGCGGTTTCGAACACCATTTATGCCCGTCGTCCGAAGGTTTTATTCGTCTCACAGAAGCGGGGCTTGGCTGGGGGCTGGTGCCTGAATTACAGGTGCGCGACCAACTGGAACGGGGCCTGTTGGTGGAGCTTTTGCCAGATAAGCCCATCGATGTGCCGTTGTACTGGCATCATTGGCGCAATGGCGGTCAGTTATTGGGATTGCTGACCGACCAATTGGTGCGCTCGTCGAAGCAATGGCTGGTGCCTTGGGAGCAGCTGTAAGCGTCAAGCTGCAAGCTGCAAGTGAAGCGCTTGCGGATCGTTTTTAACTTGCAGCTTGAAGCTTGAAGCTTGACGCTCGCTGCTGCCCCTATGGAGCTCTACATGAAAATTCTGGTTACCGGCGCAAGCGGCTTCATCGGCGGGCGCTTTGCGCGTTTTGCCCTGGAGCAGGGCCTGGATGTGCGGGTCAATGGTCGCCGGGCCGAAAGCGTCGAACACCTGGTGCGCCGTGGCGCCGAGTTCATTCAGGGCGACTTGAGCGATCCGGAACTGGCGCGTGAGCTGTGCTCAGACGTCGAAGCCGTGGTGCATTGCGCCGGCGCGGTGGGCGTGTGGGGGCGTTATCAGGACTTCCATCTAGGCAACGTGCAAGTCACCGAAAACGTGGTCGAGGCCTGCCTGAAACAGCGGGTGCGACGCCTGGTGCACTTGTCGTCGCCCTCGATCTATTTCGATGGTCGCGATCATCTTGGGTTGACTGAAGAACAAGTCCCCAAGCGCTTCAAGCATCCCTACGCCGCCACCAAGTACCTGGCCGAGCAAAAAGTCTTCGGTGCCCAGGAGTTCGGGCTCGAAACCCTGGCCCTGCGCCCGCGCTTCGTGACCGGCGCCGGTGACATGAGCATCTTTCCGCGGCTGCTGAAGATGCAGCGCAAGGGGCGCCTGGCGATTGTCGGCAATGGCCTGAACAAGGTCGACTTCACCAGCGTGCAAAACCTCAATGAAGCGTTGCTCAGCAGTTTGCTGGCCAGCGGCTCGGCATTGGGCAAGGCGTACAACATCAGCAACGGAACGCCGATTCCGTTATGGGATGTGGTCAATTACGTCATGCGCAAAATGGAAGTCCCACAAGTAACCCGCTATCGTTCCTACGGTTTGGCCTACACCGTCGCGGCGCTCAATGAGGGCGTGTGCAAGCTGTGGCCCGGTCGTCCCGAGCCGACGATGTCGCGACTGGGCATGCAAGTCATGAACAAAAATTTCACCCTGGACATCAGCCGCGCCCGGCATTATCTGGATTACGATCCGAAGGTCAGTCTCTGGACGGCCCTGGATGAATTCTGTGGCTGGTGGAAGGCCCAGGACATTCACTGAGTTTGCGCCAACCCGCCTCCTGACACTGAACCGAGTTCGGGGTTGAGGGTCAATCGATGCGGCAGTGGGGGTTATACTGCGCCGCATCAAGCCATCACCGCGTTCCACAAAGGTTGACTCAATGTCCATGCGTAACGATGCCAACGACGATTTTGACAATGTACCCAGCCTGCGCGCCGACAGCCTCGACGACGACGATGATTTTGTCCCCAGTGCTCGCACCTCCGTACACTCGCGGCCCGCACCGGTAGTCAAGGTCAAAGGGCCGAGCACCGGGCCGTTGTGGGCACTGGTCGGCGCCTTGTTCATTGCGTTCGCCGGCCTTGCCTGGTGGAGCTTTCAGCAGCTCTCGCTGATGGAGCAGCAGTTAGTGGCGACCCAGGAAAGTTTCGCGCGCATCAGTGAGGATGCGGCGGGGCGCTTGCAGGACATTTCCGGCAAGGTGGTGGCCAGCCAGAGCAACGTCACCAGCGACAGCGAAGCGCTGAAACTGCAAATCAAACAACTGGAAAGCAAACTCCTGGATCAGAGTCAGCAGCAGCAAGGCGTTGCCGGCCAGACCTCGGAGCTGGACAAGCGTCTGGCGCAAATGACGGCGCAAACCACTGATCTGGATAAGCGCCTGGCGCAGGCAACCGCTCAGAACACAGAGTTCCAGACCGCCAACACGCAATTGCAGGCGCAGGTCAAAGCCTTGAGCAGTGACCTGGCCGCGTTGAAAAGCGCCCCGGCGGATACCGGCAAAGTCGATGCGGAACTTAAAAGTCTCAACGCCGACATCGCCGCACTGAGGAAGCAAGGGAACTCGAGCGCAGCCATCGAGCGTCTGGAACAAGAAATGATTGTGTTGAAAAGCCAGCAGGACAATCGCCCTCAAGGCGCGACGAACATTGCCGAGTTCGACTCTTTCCGCGCTCAGGTCACCCGCACCATCAACACCCTTCAAGCGCAGATCCAGAACCTGCAGCAACAACTCCGCGCCCGGCCACAATAACTGGACCGCCCCCTCCTGTAGGAGCGAGCTTGCTCGCGATGGTGTGTCAGCGACATCGATTTCGACTGACACTCCATCGCGAGCAAGCTCGCTCCCACATTGGATCTCCAGCGGCCACACATTTTGTGTACGACACCAATCACTGTGAGAGCGAGCCTGCTCGCGAAGGCCGCAACGCGGTCTTCCTATCGAGCCTTGTCCTCACGCCCACGCAACAACATGTCCGGCATGGCAATCGCCGCTGCCAATCCCAACAACGAAACCGCTGCGCTGACCATCAGCAAATGCCGGAAGGTCAGCAGCAACTCGGCGCGCAAGGCGTTCTGCGCATCCCCTGGCGCGGCGTTCAAGCCGTCCAGCAAGACACTCCCCGAACCGCCCTCGGCCATCATCGACGAACCGGCCAGGTGGGCGAAGCTCGAGTCCTGCAACAACGCCAACAGCAGCGCCGACATCAACGCCACGCCCACTGCGCCGCCCAGCGAGCGAAACAGGTTGGTGGTGCTGGTGGCGACACCGATGTCTCGCTGTGCCACCGAATTCTGCGTGCCGACCAATGAAGTCGGGAACTGCATGCCCGAGGCAATCCCGCTCAGCAGCATGAACACGCTGCTGAGCAGCACCGCTTGGGGCGGGCTGAACGCCATGCCGAGAATCGAGAGCGGCATGAGCAGGGCGCCGGTCAGGATCATCGGTTTGTAGCGCCCGGTCACCGAGGTTCGACGACCGGCGAAGTACGCGCCAATGGGCAGCCCCATGGCCAGCGGCAGCAGGTGCAGGGCGGCGCTGTCCGCCCCGGCGCCAGTGACGCTCTGGAAGCGTAGCGGCATCAGTACTATTAACGAGATTGCCTGGAAACTGGTGAAGAAAATCGTGCACCAGCACAGGACCGCATTGCGATTGGCGAACAGGTGCATCGGCAGCAACGGCTCCTGTGCCCGGCGTTCGTACCAGACGAACGACGCCAGCCCGACCAGGGCGCAGACCAGCAAGCCCAATACTTCGGCACTGCGCCACGAATGGCCCTGACCGAACTGGGTGATGCCGAGCAACAAGGCCGTCAAACCGATGATCATCAGCAGGGTGCCGAGGTAATCGATGACCGGTTTGCGTTGCGGTATCGGCAGTCCCACCAACGTGCGATTAGCTACCAGCCAGGCCCCCAGGCCCAGCGGCAGATTGATCAGGAACACCCAGCGCCAGGACAGGTATTCGGTCATGTAACCGCCCAGCACCGGGCCGGCCACACTGGCGACGGCGTACATGCTGCTGAAGTAACCTTGATAGCGGCCGCGTTCCCGAGGCGGCACGATGTCGCCGATGATCGCCTGACTCACCGAAACCATCCCGCCGGCGCCAATGCCCTGGATAATCCGCGCCAGCACCAGTTGCTCCATGCTCTGGGCCATGCCACAGAACAACGACGCGAGCGTGAACACGCCCATGCCAAACAGCATCAACTTGCGCCGGCCGTACAGATCGCCGAGTTTGCCGTAGATCGGCACGGCCACCGTCATCGCCACCATGTAGCCGGAAATCACCCAGGCCAGCAGATTGACGTCCTTGAATTGCGCGGAAATGGCCGGCATCGACACGGCGACGATGGTCTGGTCCAGCGCGGCGAGAAAGATCGCCAGCATCAGCGCGATTAATACACTGCGAATGGCCGGTTTGGGCGTTTGAGGCTGGTGGAGATTGGTCACGGGTTAAAACCTGCGGGCAGTGATTGTCCCGCAAGGAGCAAGGCGAGCGGGGATGCTCGCCAGTGTAAGTCGGTAGCAGGCTATTCGATAGCCTCATATGGAAGCCCGACATAATTCTCTGCAATGGTCTTTCGACCCGCCTCGGAGTCGACAAAATACGCCAGCTCCGACTCGGCAATCCGCTGACTGAAGCCGTCGTGATCGTCGAAGCGATGCAGCATCGAGGTCATCCACCACGAAAAGCGCTCGGCTTTCCACACCCGGCGCAGGCATACCTCAGAGTATTTCTCGAGCAAATCGACTCGGCCTTCGCGGTAAACCTTCAGCAGGATATTGAACAGCGTACTGACGTCGCTGGCTGCCAGGTTAAGGCCCTTGGCACCGGTCGGCGGGACGATGTGTGCGGCGTCACCGACCAGGAACATTCGCCCGTATTGCATGGGCTCGACCACAAAACTGCGCAGCGGCGCGATGCTTTTTTCGATGGACGGCCCGGTCACCAACGACTCGGCCAACGCGCCAGGCAGACGGGATTTGAGTTCATCCCAGAAGCGCTGATCGGACCAGTTCTGCACCTGCTCATCGGCCGGCACCTGCAGGTAATAGCGCGTGCGCGTTGCCGAACGCATGCTGCACAGGGCAAAGCCGCGTTTGTGGCTGGCGTAGACCAACTCGTCATGCACCGGCGGGGTGTCGGCGAGAATCCCGAGCCAGCCAAACGGGTAGACCCGCTCGAAGACCTTCAGGCTCTCGGCGGGAATCGACTGCCGAGCCACACCATGGAAGCCGTCGCAACCGGCGATATAGTCACAATCGAGCCGAAACGTCTCACCGTCCTTTTCGAAGGTAACGAACGCTTCAGCGGTTTTCATACCGTGAGGCACGACGTTGTGCGCCTCGTAGATCGTCGTTGCACCAGCGATCTGACGAGCGGCCATCAGGTCGCGAGTGACTTCGGTCTGGCCGTAGATCATCACCGTTTTGCCACCGGTCAGGGCATGCAGATCGATGTGCACCAGACGCCCGTCGAGGGCCAGTTCGAACCCGCCATGGACCAGCCCTTCGGCGTCCATGCGCTGTCCCACACCAGCCTGACGCAGCAGCTCTACCATGCCTTGTTCGAGAACACCGGCACGGATTCGACCGAGCACATAATCCGGTGTTTGGCGTTCGAGGATGAGGGTGTCGATACCGGCGTTGTGCAGCAATTGGCCGAGCAACAAGCCGGAGGGGCCAGCACCGATAATGGCAACTTGGGTTTTCAGGGCTTTCATTGTTTTTATGACTCGCAAGTTCCACGCGACCAAGGCCGGTGAATGATTTTTATGGATCGAGTGCTTGCATTTTTCACTTGCGAGTCTGTCAATTGAAGGTGAAAACTGAGCCGATACCTGGACATTCTGCCAATCGGTGCGATTATCGCCCGTCACATCCCCGAGGCCTGGATTGAAGTGATGAACAAGCCTGCCCTGCCTTCGATTCCGGTGTTCAAGCTCTATGGTGAAAGCCTGGACTGGCCGACCCCGGACTTGCTGCACTGTGAAACCATTTCCAAACGCAGCCGTGAACATCAATGGGAAATCAAACCCCATCGCCACGCCGATTTATGTCAACTGCTCTTCGTTTTCAAAGGTCAGGCAGAGCTTGAAATCGAAGGCGAACGCACGCAACTGAGCGAACCGGCGATCCTGGTTTTGCCGCCGTTATCGGTGCATGGCTATCGTTTTTCCGAAGATGTCGAAGGGTTTGTCGTTACCCTGGCGGCGCCGCTGATTGCACATCTTCAAGCGCAACTGGGGCACTCGGTGAATGCCCTGGCCCAGGCCGAAAGTTATCCGGCAGGCAAGGACAGCGACTACCTGAATAGTCTGTTTTCGGCGCTGCAAAGCGAATACACCGGCCATCAACCCGCACGGGAAATGCTCATGCATTCGCTGGTCAGCGTGATCATGGTGTGGGTCAGTCGCCAGGTGCTTCAGCGCCGCTCGGCCACTCAGCGTCCGCAGCGTGCCCGGGAATACCTCAACGGTTTTATTCAATTGGTGGAAGAGACTTATCGCCAGCACGTCAAGGTCGAGGACCTGGCCCATCGATTGGGGATTTCCGTGTCTCACCTCAACGGCACGTGCCGTGAATTGGCGGGACAACCGGCGTTGCAGATCATGCACGAACGTCAATTGCTGGAGGCCAAGCGTTTACTGACCTACACCAGCATGACCATTTACGAAATGTCCGACGTGTTGGGGTTCTCTGATCCGACCAACTTCACGCGTCTTTTCCGACGCCGGGTAGGGATCTCGCCCAAGGCTTTTCGCGACCGTTTGAAGGCCGATCAGGACCACGAGGCCTGACCCTGATCCCCTGCGTTATCGGAGGGCGTTGAGGGTCGCGTTGTGGGGGATGCAGCGTTCAAAGTTGCAGCTCGCGTAGTCACGGGGCAAGTTGCGTAGCTGTTCGACGCGCCAGGCAGCAGCGCCATACAGCCCGAGCGTGACCGCGCAGGTGACAAAAATCGCGAGGTATCTTCTGGTTTTGATGTTCATGGCGCTAACCTCTGAACGAATACCCTTGGGTATTACTTTCAGCATAGGTCAGCGCCTGTTAGTTGCCAGTGAGGCTGGTTTTCGCATTTGTGGGAGCGAGCCTGCTCGCGAATGCAGTCGATCATTCAACAATGAAGTTGGCTGACCCACCGCATTCGCGAGCAGGCTCGCTCCCACAAGGGTTTCGATTACAGACCGACATCCCACGCGGGTTCTTCCGGGAACCTCAACACCAGAAAATCCAGCAGGCTGCGCAGTGCCGCCGGCATGTGTTTGCGTGAGGCGTACACGGCGTACACGTTCATCTGTCGCGGTTCGGCCAGGGGCAGCAGGCGGATCAGTTCGCCGCTGTGGATATGCACGCCGGCCTGATAACTGGGGAGCATGGCCACGCCGGCACCGGCCATTGCCGCGCGCAGCAGGGTGCTGGCCTCGTTGGCGCTGATGTTGCCCTGCACCGGCACCGAGACCGGTTCGCCGTCTTGCTCGAAATGCCAGAGGCTTTTGCCGAAGTAGGAGTGGGTCAGGCAATTGTGCAGGCTCAAATCCTCGACCCGTTGCGGTGCCGGGTGTTCGTGCAGGTAAGCGGGGGAGGCGCAGATCACCGAGCGGCAGACCGTCAGTCGCCGGGCGATCAGGTTCGGGTCGAGGTCGTTGCTGGTGCGAATCGCCAGGTCGATACGCTCATCCACCAGGTTCACCGTGCGGTCGAGCATCTGCATGTCGATGCTGACGCCAGGGTAGCGCTTGACGTAAGCCGCGATGGCGTCCGCCAGTTGCGCCTGGCCGAACGAAGTGCTGACGCTGACGCGCAGCAAGCCACGTGGGGCATCATCCGGTTCACTGACGGCGGCTTGCATGTCTGTGGATAAGTCGAGCATCTGTCGGCAACGGGGCAGGATTTCGTTGCCGGCGGCGGTCAGGCTCAATTTGCGGGTGGTGCGGTGCATCAGGCGTGCGCCGATCCAGTCCTCCAGCTCCGCCAGATACCGGGACACCACCGGGCGTGACAGGTCCAGATGATCGGCGGCGGCCGACTGGCTGCCGAGGTCAACGACCGTGACGAACACGCGCATTGCTTGTAGACGATCCATGATTTGCCCACTTTTAGAAACAAACTATGTTGCAGCTTCGCATTTTTTGTACTGAGTCAGGCAACTAAGCTCTGTTCCCTTGTAGGAGCGAGCTTGCTCGCGATGGTCGTTAACGATTACGCGTGCTTAGCCGGGTAAATGCGGTGCTCTTGCGACCATCGCGAGCAAGCTCGCTCCTACAAAGGGCACTCACCAACCTACGGAGCAATACATGATCGGCTTCACCTCTCTCAAGCGCCTGTTGCTGGCCACCGTCACCCTCGGCTTCGCGGCCCACGCAGCGGCGGCATCGACGCTGACGCTGGACGTGTACAACCCGGGCGAGAAAGCGATCTTTCCCGTGACTTCGGTATTGGTCAGCGGCGAGAAGGACGCGATCCTGGTCGACGCGCAATTCGGCAAATCCCAGGCCGAGCAACTG
This sequence comes from Pseudomonas sp. IT-P253, assembly GCF_949768125.1. Classification (NCBI taxonomy): domain Bacteria; kingdom Pseudomonadati; phylum Pseudomonadota; class Gammaproteobacteria; order Pseudomonadales; family Pseudomonadaceae; genus Pseudomonas; species Pseudomonas sp. IT-P253. The sequence goes on from NZ_CATKPT010000066.1 coordinate 209,770, forward strand.
GTGGAGAAGATCCGTGGCAGTGGCAAGCAACTGACCACCATTTACATCAGCCACGGCGACCCGGATTACTACTTCGGCCTGGACACCCTGACCCGCGCATTCCCGCAAGCCAAGGTGCTGGCCTCGCAGCCGACGGTTGATCACATCAAACAAACCGTCGACGGCAAACTGGCGTTCTGGGGGCCGAAAATGGGGGCTGACGTGCCGGCCAAAACCATCGTCCCGGATGTCCTTAAAGGCGACAGCCTGATCCTCGAAGGGCAGAAATTGCAGGTGGTGGGACTTGAAGGCAAGCAGCCGGATCGCACGTTCGTATGGATTCCGTCGATCAAGGCCGTGGTCGGTGGCGTAGTCGTCGCTGAAAACATCCACGTCTGGATGGCCGACACCCAAACGGCGCAGTCCCACACCGACTGGTTGGCTACGCTGCACTCAATCGAGACCTTGAAACCGAAAACCATCGTGCCGGGTCATTACCTCAGTGACAGTGCCCGCTCGCTGGCCGCTGTGCAGTTCACCGCCGATTACATCAAGGCCTTCGACGAAGAAACTGCCAAGGCCAAGGACTCTGCCGCGCTGATCGCTGCGATGCAGAAACGTTACCCGACACTGGGCGAAGAGAGCTCGCTGGCCCTGAGCGCCAAAGTCGCCAAGGGCGAGATGAAGTGGTAACTCGCCCTGCCACCACCCAAATTTGCTGATTTACCTAAGCCAACTGGAGAATGTCATGAGCAAAATCGCAATCATCGGTGCCACCGGTCGCGCTGGTAGCCAACTATTGGAAGAGGCCCTGCGTCGTGGTCACAGCGTCACTGCCATTGCCCGCGACACGTCGAAAATCGGCGAACGTGCGGGTGTGGTCTGCAAGAATATCGACGCCCTCGACGCTGGCGCGTTGCAAGCGGCAATCGCGGGCAATGATGTGGTGATCAGCGCGGCGCATTTTTCGACGCTTGCGGCCAGCGCCGTGATCGGGCCCGTGAAAGCGGCGGGGGTCAAACGTCTGCTGGTGGTGGGCGGCGCCGGCTCGTTGCTGCTGCCGGACGGAACCCGCGTTATTGACAGCAAGGATTTCCCTGAGGCGTACAAGGCTGAGGCGGGTGCTGGCGCTGTATTTCTTGAAAGCCTGCGTCAGGAAAAGGATCTGGACTGGTCCTTCCTGTCGCCGTCGGCGGAGTTTGTCGAAGGCGAACGCACCGGCAAGTTCCGGATCGGCAAAGACGATTTGCTGGTGAGCAGTGCAGGGCGGAGCTGGATGACGTTCGCTGATTATGCGATAGCAATGATCGACGAAGTGGAAGCACCGAGGCATTCACGGCAACGGTTCACAGTCGGGTACTGATCCCGGCAACACCACAAACCTGTAGCAGCAGGCTTCGCCAGCTGCTACAGGTTTTTCGGTTCAGCGCGATTGAGCCTGCTGCACCAACCACCCCAACAACTCATTCAACTTCGGCGAAGGTGCTGACTTCTGCGGCAAAACCAGGTAATACCCCTTTCCTGTTTTTACCTTCAATTCAAACGGCATCACCAGCCGCCCGGCGCTCAGGTCATCGCCAATCAGCGACCAATCCCCAATCGCCACGCCTGTCCCTTGTGAGGCCATCGACATCGCCAGGTCCAGTGTTTCGAAATGCTGACCTTTGCTGACATTGCACAAACGAACACCCGCTGAAGCCAGCCATGTCTTCCAGTCCCGTTCATCCCGGGTCGGGTGCAGCAGCATGTGCTGCTCCAGGTCCTTTGGCGTCAACAGCGGCGCCGGTCCTTCGAGCAGAGGTTGGGAACAGACTGGGGTCAGTTGTTCATCGAACAGATGTTGAGACTCCAATGAACGGTCCGGTGGCGCACTGTACATCACCGCCGCATCGAATTGTTCACGATGAAAATCCACGCCGTGCTTGACCGTGGTGGTCAACTCCACCGGCACGTCCGGGCGCTCCCTTTGCCACTGCAACAGGCGCGGCAACAGCCAGCGCATGACACAGGTCGGAGCCTTGAGTTGCAGGGTTTCGCGCTTTGCGCCGATCTGATCTACAGCATCGTCGATCAGCTCGAAAATCTGCTGAATCCGTGGCAGCCATTCCCGTCCTTCGGCGGTCAGGTCAAGGCCTCGGGCCTGACGAACAAACAACTCATAACCCAGATGATCTTCCAGCCCGGCAATCTGCCGACTCACCGCGCCCTGGGTGATATGCAGTTGCTCGGCTGCTCGGGTGAAGTTGCAGCACTGCGCGGTAATCAGAAAGGTGTGCAGTGTCGGCAGGGGAGGCAATCGTTTCATTGGGATCCAAGGTATGACGTAAGGACATGGCTAGTATGACTTTTTATCCATTGTTGCGGCTACCTGTCGCCCGTTCCAATGAGGCCATCCCTGGACCTGCCAATCCATCATAAACACTGTGCAGGCCGGCGTCTCAAACGAACAAGAAGGGCAATGAAATGGCGACATGTGGCGAAGTATTGGTCAAGTTACTCGAAGATTACGGGGTTGAGCAGGTGTTCGGCATCCCTGGGGTTCACACCGTGGAGCTGTACCGCGGGCTGGCCCGTTCGAGCATCAACCACGTCACTCCGCGTCACGAACAAGGCGCCGGTTTCATGGCCGACGGTTATGCTCGCACCAGCGGCAAGCCGGGTGTCTGCTTCATCATCACCGGCCCTGGCATGACCAACATCACCACCGCGATGGGTCAGGCGTATGCCGATTCGATCCCGATGCTGGTGATCTCCAGCGTACAGACCCGCAGCCAGTTGGGCGGTGGTCGCGGCAAGCTCCACGAGCTGCCGAACCAGAGCGCATTGGTCGGCGGCGTGGCGGCGTTCTCCCACACCTTGATGTCGGCGTCTGAATTGCCAGGCGTTTTGGCCCGTGCTTTCGCGCTGTTCCAGGCAGGCCGTCCACGTCCGGTGCACATCGAAATTCCGCTGGATGTGCTGGTGGAAGAAGCCGATGACCTGCTCGCCAGCCTGCCGGTCACCATCGACCGCGCCGGTGCATCGCCGAGCGCGATCAGCCGCATGTCCGAGTTGCTGGCCGGTGCCAAGCGCCCGCTGATTCTTGCCGGTGGCGGCGCCATTGATGCGGCGGCGCAACTGACTGAGCTGGCCGAGTTGCTGGACGCGCCGGTGGCCCTGACCATCAATGCCAAAGGCATGCTGGGATCCGCCCACCCATTGCTGATCGGCTCGACGCAGAGCCTGGTCGCTACCCGCGCCCTGGTGGCCGAGGCTGACGTGGTGTTGGCCATCGGTACCGAACTGGCCGAGACCGACTACGACATCACCTTCGCCGGTGGTTTCGAGATTCCCGGCGTGCTGCTGCGTGTGGACATCGATCCAGACCAGACCGTGCGCAACTACCCGCCGAAGGTCGCGCTGGTGGCTGACTCGCGCAACGCCGCTCAAGCGTTGCTGAACGAGTTGTCCCTTCACTCGCTGGCCAAGCGCGGCAGCGATTGGGGTCAGGTCCGCGCCGCACGTTTGCGCGAAGAGCTGGCCGCCACTTGGGACGCTCCGACGCTGGCCCAGACCTGTTTCCTTGAAACCGTTCTGCACGAATTGCCGGACGCCGTGTTCGTCGGCGATTCGACTCAACCGGTGTACACCGGCAACCTGACGTTCAACCCGGAACGCCCGCGTCGCTGGTTCAACTCGTCGACCGGTTACGGCACCCTCGGCTACGCGTTGCCGGCGGCAATCGGCGCCTGGCTCGGCGGCAGCGTCGAAGAGGGGGCACGCCCACCCGTGGTATGCCTGATCGGCGACGGCGGCCTGCAATTCACCCTGCCGGAACTGGCCAGCGCCGTTGAAGCGCGCACCCCCGTTATCGTCCTGCTGTGGAATAACCAGGGCTACGAAGAGATCAAAAAGTACATGGTCAACCGCGCTATCGAGCCGGTCGGCGTGGACATCTACACCCCGGACTTCATCGGCGTCGCCAAGGCTCTGGGCTGCGAAGCCGAGGCCGTCAACGGTGTCGAGCAATTGCGCATCGCCCTGCGTGCCGCTGCCGATCGTCAAGGCCCGACCCTGATTGAAATCGATCAGACCCAGTGGATGAAGGCGGTATCCAAATGAGTTTCCCAACCACACTGGACGGCCTGTATATCGACGGCCAATGGTCGGCGGGCAACGAACACTTGCGCGTGATCAACCCGGCGACCGAAGCCTTGTTGACCACCGTTAACGGCGGCGATGCACACGCCGTCGATCAAGCCGCGAATGCAGCGACCGAAGCCTTCAAGGGCTGGTCGCAAACCACCGGCGCCGAGCGCGGTGCGATCCTGCGCAACATCGCCGCCGGCGTGCAGGCCCGTCGCGAGCAGTTGATGCACGTGCAGTCGAGCAACAACGGCAAACCGTTGTTCGAAGCGGCCATCGATGTCGATGACGTCATCGCCACGTTCGAGTACTACGCCGGTCTGGCCGAAGGCCTGGACGCGAAACAGGACAGCAACGTCGAGCTGCCAACCGATGACTTCAGCGCCCGCGTGCGCCGTGAGCCGTGCGGCGTGGTCGGCCTGATCGTGCCGTGGAACTTCCCGATGGTCACCACGGCCTGGAAACTGGCCCCGGCCCTGGCCGCCGGTTGCTGCGTAGTGCTCAAACCTTCGGAAGTCACGCCATTGCCGGAGCTGGAGCTGGCGGCGATCATCGCCGACGCCGGTCTGCCCAAGGGTGTGTTCAACCTGGTCTGCGGCACCGGCCTGGCGGTCGGCGCGCCGATGTCGGCTGACCCGCGTATCGCCAAGATTTCCTTCACCGGCAGCAACGCAGTGGGCGTGCAGGTCATGCAGCGCGCCGCTGAAACCGTCAAAGGGGTGAGCCTGGAGTTGGGCGGCAAATCCTCGCTGCTGGTGCTGGCGGATGCCGACATCGAGCTGGCGGTGGAAGTGGCCTGCGGCGGTGGTTTCTTTAACGCCGGGCAGATGTGTTCTGCCACCAGCCGCGTGCTGGTCGCCAATGAACTGGCCGATGAATTCCTCCTGCGTTTGAAGGCCCGCGCCGAAGCCATTCGTGTGGCTGACCCGTTCGACCCGAACGTGGAAATGGGCGCGCTGGTCAATCAGGCGCAATTCCAGCGCGTGCTGGGCCACATCGATCGCGGGTTGAGTGCCGGTGCCAAGCTGGTTTGCGGCGGTAATCGTCCGGCGGACCTGCCGCGCGGCTATTTTTTGCAGCCGACGATTTTCACCGACGTGCCCCTGGACAGTGCGTTGTGGTGTGAAGAGATTTTCGGCCCGGTGATCTGCGTGCGCAGTTTTGCCTCTGAAGCCGAGGCGATTGCCCTGGCCAACGACAGTCAGTTCGGCCTGGTGGCCAGCGTGGTCACGCGTGACGCCGAAGCGGCCGACCGGGTCGCCAACGCTTTGCAGGCGGGGCTTGTGTGGATCAATGCGCCGCAAGTGATCTTCCCGCAGACCGCTTGGGGTGGCTACAAACAGAGCAGCATCGGCCGTGAATTGGGGCCGTGGGGCTTGCAGGCTTTCCAGGAAATCAAACATGTGATTCGTGCCGTCTGAAGGCCCGAAAAAGGTCAGTGCATGCCTCGAAACGAGGCATGCACTGAGGTCATGGCTTCAATGAGTTTTTATCGATAGTCAGGTGTTTTACACAACCTCAGGATGAACCCGTAGGCGTTGTTCTTACCCTTTGAAACCGGGGGTTTGAAGCCGAAACGGCCGCGCGGATGCAATGGTTGCGACCAACCTCATACTTACAAAAACAAAGGGAGTCCTTCATGGGCGATCATGATCTGAACAGACGTCAATTTATCAAAACCGTGGGCGTAGCCTCGGTGGCAGCAGCGGCCATGAGCATGCCGTTCATGAAAGCCAATGCAAGCGACACACGTTTTGCGGGCAAGACCCTGCGTTTGCTGACCTGGTCCGATGACACTGGCCTGGCAGCGCTGCGCAACATCGCGGCCACCTTCGAAGAGAAGTACGGCTGCAAGGTCATCGCTGACCGCACCGGCAGTACTTCGGAAATGGTCGCCAAACTCAAGGCTGGCGGTGATCGTCCGCAGTACGACGTCATTACCCTGGCCGGTGTTGGCGCTGAAGGTCTGGCCGCCGCCGGGCTGCTGGAAAAGCCCGACCTCAACCGCATCCCCAACCTGGTGGATGTACCGGAGAAATACCGCACTGGCGCCAATGGCCACGGTATCGGCTATCTGCTTTGGTGCAACAGCCTCGTCTACAGCACTCGCACCCAAAAAGAAGCCCCGGCCAGTTACGCCTCGCTGTGGGACGCTGACGCGGCGCCAAACATCTTCCTGCCGCCGCCGAACTGGACCGAGGCCATGGACCTGATCATCATCGCCGCCAAACTGGCCGGTGGTGACGAACACAACATTGAGCCTGGCTTCAAGAAACTCGCCGAGCTGAAAAGTCGTGTGGTGACCCTGGGTGAAAACCCGAACCAGATCGCCGAACTGTTCCGCACCGGTTCCCTGGACATGGGCGGCCTGTACGCACCTGCGTTCTTCCCGAAACAGATCCGCGATCCGGCCTACGGTCTGAGTGCAACCTTTGGCATGAAGGAAGGTTTCTACACCGACTTGATGCAATCGGTAATGCCGAAGAACCGTCCGGGCGACACCGACATGGCGTACGCCTTCATCAACCACTCTCTGGACCCGGTGGTTCAGGGCAAGATGGCTGAGGATATCTACAACGGTCCGGTCAATGCCAAGGCGATCATCTCTGCCGAAGCACGCAAGAGCCCGTACATCCTCACGCCTGAGCAGATTGCCGAGAAGGCGATCATGCACGACAACGCCTTCCTGGCTACCGTGCATGACCAATGGATTCGTCGCTACACGGAAATCTTTTCTTCCTGATTGAGTGACGGACACAGGATCTTCATCCACTGAAGATCCCCTGTGGGAGCGAGCCTGCTCGCGATTGCGGACTGACATTCAGCATTGATGTCGACTGACAGATCGCTTTCGCGAGCAGGCTCGCTCCCACAAGGGGCCGATGTGGTTTCAAGTCTTGTGTTTGACAGCTGCTTTCCATTGACGAGACCCTTGCTATGGAACACCAACCTCTGATTCACGCCGTCGCCGCCGTACCCGCGCGCGCCAACCGGGGTGTTTCGCCAACGGCGCGCGCCTGGCTTTTCCTCTCGCCGTCGATGTTGTTTCTCGGCGTGCTGATTGCCGCCAGCCTTCTGGTACTGCGCATGAGCGTCGGCACCAAAGGTGCGGAATGGACCGGCTTCAGCCTGGCCAGTTACGCGCAACTGCTGGAACCGTATTACCTCAAATCCTTGCTGCTGACCCTGCGCCTGGCCTTGATCAGCGCAGTGATCGCCGTTGTGTTGGCGATCCCGGTGGCCTACACCATGTCGCGGCTGACCTCGCCGTTTGTGCGACGGATCTTCCTCGCGGCGGTGCTGTTGCCGTTATTGGTCAACCTGTTGCTGCAAAGCTACGGCTGGCTGGTGATTCTCGGCCCGGGCGGGATGCTCAATCAGGCGCTGATGGGCCTGGGCCTGATCAAGCGACCGATCATGCTGCTGTACAACCAGAACGGCGTCTTGATGGGCCTGGTGCAAACCGCGTTTCCGTTGGCCGTGTTGCCGATTGCCAGCGCTATGCGCGGCGTCGCCCGTACCTACGAAGAAGCCGCTGCCACCCTGGGCGCCAGTCGCTTTCAAGTGTTCCGCCAGGTGGTTCTGCCGATGAGTTTTCCGGGGATCATCACCGGTGCGACGTTGGTATTCGCTTACAACGCCAGCAGCTTCGTGGTGCCTTTGCTGCTCGGTGGCCGTCGCGTGCCGATGCTGGCGGTGATGGTCCATGACCAGATCGCGCCGCTGATGAACTGGCCCGCCGCGTCCGCTGCCGGTGTGGTGCTGATTGTCACCACCCTTGCGATCATGACTTTGTCCGAATACATCACTGGCCGTCGTCGGCGCATGCTGGAGGCTTCCCAATGAGCACCCTGATCAAAAAGCGTCACTCGCTGCTGCCGGGCGAAACCGGCAATTTCGCCGGTGTGTTGTCGGGCTTCATCCTGCTGTTGGCGGTGTTGCCGATCCTGACCATGATCGTGATGTCGTTCAGTGGTTCGTCGAACCTCGACTTCCCGCCGAGCAGCTACAGCCTGCAATGGTACAAGGCCGCCTGGCACACCTTCGCGTCGCCGGATTCCAGCGATGTGCTGAGCCTCGGCAAAGCCATGATCACCAGCCTGATGGTGGCGTGCCTGACCATGGTCTTCGCCACGATCATCGCGGTGCCGGCGGCCTATGCGCTGACCCGTTGCGAGTTCCGCGGCAAAGCCGTGGCGCTGCAACTGATGTCGCTGCCGTTGGTGTTTCCGATGGTGGTACTGGGGCTGGCGTTGCTGCTGGTGTTCGACAGCCTGCCGTTCCAGATGACCACCTCGCGCCTGGTGATTGCCCACGTGATTCTGGCGCTGCCCTTCGTGGTGAAGAACTGCACCGCAGCGATGCTCTCCATCGGTAGCGAAGTCGAAGAGGCCGCGCAAATGCTCGGCGCTTCGCCGACGCGGGCGATTGTCGATGTGGTGGTGCCGCTGATGAAGTCGGGGATCCTGGCGGGCATGCTGCTGGCGTTCATCGTTTCCTTCAACGAATTCACCGTGACCTACTTCCTCTACACCATCGACGTCATGACTGTGCCGATCTGGATGTACAGCCGCACCGTGTCTTCGCTCGACCCAACCGTTTTCTCGTTTGCCGTGCTGATCGTGCTGATCGACTTCGTCCTGATCTGGGCGTTGGAGAAGCTAGTCGGTGAAGGTGGCGTTTCGTTCTAGCTTCTGCCTGGAGGTGCCTGCACTCGATCATGCTGCGTTAAAAGTCCACTCAGAATGCTCATTGACTAAAGTCAACTCCGCTTCTTCGCAGACTTTTGCCTTGCCTGATCTTCGCTCGGCGACCTCCAGCCCGAACCTTATTTTTGAGGTGCAACATGACTGGTCTTATTCTTGAAAACGTCGAGAAACGCTACGGCTCGGCCTGCGCGGTAAAAGATGTAAACCTGCATTTGCCGGAAGGCAAACTGGTGTGTTTCCTCGGCCCTTCTGGCTGCGGTAAAACCACCTTGCTGCGAATGATCGCAGGGCTCGAAACCCTGTCCGGCGGCGAGATTCGCCTGGACGGTGCAGACATTGGCCACACCCCGGCGCACGAGCGCAATTTCGGCATGGTGTTTCAATCCCTGGCACTGTTCCCGCACATGACGGTGGGGGAGAACATTGCGTATCCGCTGAAACTGCGTGGGGTCAGCAAGGCTGATCAGCAGGCGCGTGTGGTGGAGTTGCTGGAACTGATTCAGCTGCAGGAAATGATTGATCGCCCGGTGGCGAAACTCTCCGGCGGGCAGCGTCAGCGTGTGGCGATTGCCCGGGCAATTGCCTCGCGCCCGAAAATCCTCCTGCTCGACGAACCCTTGTCGGCGCTGGATGCCAAGCTGCGTGAGTCGATGCAGGTGGAAATCCGTCAGCTGCAACAGCGCTTGAACATCACCACCATCATGGTGACCCACGATCAGCGTGAAGCCATGACCATGGCTGACATCGTCGTGGTGCTGGGTGAGCATCGGGTGCAACAGGTGGGCACGCCGATCGAAATTTACCGGCACCCGGCCAATGAGTTCGTCGCGGACTTTATCGGTTCGGGCAACATTTTCCCGGCCACGGCGCTGGGTAACGGCAAGGTCGGTTTGCCGGGTGGCGATGCACTGGAAGTGCCGATCTGCAGCAGCATTGTGGTCGGCGAGAAAGTGAAGATGCTGATTCGCCCTGAGGACCTGCAACTGTCGCATCCGCAGGCCACGGCGGGGAACCGGTTGCTGGGCAAAGTGACGTTCGTGCGCGATATCGGCGCGACGATTGAAACCACGGTGGAATGCTCCGGTGTTTCGTTTACGGCGTTGAGTACGCCGTGCCAGGGGTTTGGGTTGAGCATTGGCAATCCGGTGTCGGTGACGTTACCGGCAGAAGCGTGCCGCGTACTCAGTGCCTGAAAAACACCACCGTCCCCGTAGGAGCGAGGCTCGCCCGCGAAGAACGATAACGCGGTCATTCAGATAGACCGCGGTGAGTTCTTCGCGGGCAAGCCTCGCTCCTACAGGGTCTGGTGTACACCCTTGCCCGCGAAGAACTAAACCGACAACCGCAACCGCGCCAAATCCCGCAACGGGGGCGCCCCGAACAATCGGCTGTACTCCCGGCTGAACTGCGAGGGACTTTCATACCCCACGCGATACCCCGCCGCCGAAGCTTCCAGCCCCTCCGCCAGCATCAACCGCCGTGCTTCCTGCAAACGCAGCTGCTTCTGATATTGCAACGGACTCATGGCCGTCATCGCCTTGAACCGGTGATGCAGTGTCGACACGCTCAGGTTCACTTCCTTCGCCAGATCATCGATACGCAGCGGCTGCTCATAGTTGCCGTTGAGCCATTTGATGGCCTGGCTGATGCGGTGGCTTTGGCTGTTGGCGATGGCAATTTCGTACAGCCGATGGCCTTGCTGGCTGCGCAACAGTCGATAGAGAATCTCCCGGCGAATCAGCGGCGCCAGCATGGCGATGTCTTTCGGCGTCTGCAGCAAGCGGGCCAGGCGCAGTACCGCGTCGAGCATGGCGGTGTCGATCCGTTCGACGTACAGGCCGCGCCCGGTTGGCCGTGCGGGCACACCGAGGGGGCCGGCGTCAGCAATCAGCGCGGTAATTTCTGCCGGGTCGATGTCCAGTCGCAGGGCCAGGATCGGTTCCTGCGGCGAAACATTGACCACCCGTCCGCTCAAGGGCATCGAGACCGAGACCACCAGGTAATTCAATGGGTCGTAATTGAATAGCTCGTCGGCGAGGCGAACTTCCTTGCGACCCTGGGCCATGATGCACAGCGCGGGTTGCGCCAACACCGGGGCGAACTCGTGGGACTGGCTGTGACGCGACATGAACAGCGAGCCGACGGCCGTGGCATAAGTGCCATCCTCCGCCGTGTTGCTGCGGATGATGGCGGCCAGTTCCGCGCGCTGTTTCTCCATGTCGGCATCCAGCGGGGCTTGGAAATGATCGAGCGACGACATGCAAGGCATCCTCGGTGAGACGTGGGTAATGAGCCGAGCTTAAGTTTGTGCAAGGAACAGCGATAGACACATCCTGCCAAAAGCTTGCCTGATTCTGCACGGGGTTGGAGGACGGCGCTGCCATGACAGCCCGTGGCGGGCAAAACTTGCTTGAAAGTCGTGTTTCAGTCCCGTGACAGGATTTACAGTTTTTACAACGGCGGCATTCAGCCTCGCAGGATTGTGCAACAAGCCGGCAGGAATCGACTAACGGGGCGGCGTGCGGGCGTTTAACCTTTGATCCTGTCGCAGCCCGTCCCACGGCTGCCACTCGAGTACCTGGGAGGGTTGAACATGTCTACGCAGATTCCCGTCAGTCATATGGCCTTTGTCCGCGCCCGCACCGGGCGTTCAGCCGAACTCGGTGCGCGCCTCAGTGCCCTGATCGAACCGTCCCGCAGCGCACCGGGCTGCCTGAGCTTTACCTTGCAACACTCGCAATGTGATCCGCAGTTGTGGCTGGTGTCCGGCTTCTGGACCCATCAACAGGCCATGACCGCGTACTTCAATACACCGGCCATGGAGATTTTTGCCGAGCTGGTGCAGGAGCTGGTGGTCAATAGCCTGGATTTTCATACCTTCAAGGACGTGTCGGCCGTCCAGGCGCTCGGTCAGTCCCGGTCGTGGGTACACAAAATGGCGGGTTGAGGGTTTAATGGCTCCACTTTCAATTAGCCAGGATCCGCGACATGGCACGCAAAGCCTTTGAACACTTCGAAGCCGTTTCCGCCGTAATACCGTGCGAGGGCGGTTACCACGCCGCGATCGCCGTCAAAGCCCTGGGGGGAGCAGGCGCGCCGCGCTTTCACAAAGTCCTCGAAGGAGAGGTATTCAAGACCGCGCACGATGCCGATGAAGCTGCCGCCAAAGAGCTGACCCGCCTCAAAGACGTCAAAGAAGAAACCGACCTGCTTTGGTAATTTACCTTTTCGCCCCCGGGCGATACATCCTGAACAGTGCCTCTGGCCCTGGCTGGAAATAATCCGCTGGCCCGCCGCCGCGCAGAATCGGTTCTGCCGCGGCGGTGTCGTACACCCCATTTTTCAACAGCCACTTGGCGATATGCACGGCGACCACTTCACCCAGAATCAGCCAGCTCGGCACCACGTTTCCATCGGCGCGCTGCAACTGAATGATCTGTGTGACCTTGCACTCGAAGGACACCGGACTTTCAGCAACCCGTGGCACCTGAATGATTTTCGACGCGGCGGGCGTCAGCCCCGACAGTTCGAACTCATCGACCTCAGGCCCGACCATGGCGCTGCTCTGGTTCATCTGCTCGGCCAGTGGCCGGGTCGCCAGGTTCCAGGCGAATTCGCCGGTCTGTTCGATGTTGTTCAGGCTGTCTTTGCGCCCGACGCTGGAAAAACCAATGATCGGTGGAATGTAGTTGAAGGCATTGAAGAAGCTGTAGGGCGCCAGGTTCAGGCGGCCGTTGGCGTCCTGAGAGGAAATCCAGCCGATGGGACGCGGGCCGACAATGGAATTGAACGGATCGTGGGGCAGGCCGTGGCCGTTGGCCGGTTCGTAGAAGTGGATGTCGTCAGCCATTGCACGGGTTTCCTGAATTTGGTTCGTAGCGAAGGGGGGCCATAGTGCAAGCGGCGGCGGGCAATTTCCAGTGTGGCCATTGCGGCGCATTGGCTCGTGTGACTTTTTTTTCATAAAGCACCTACCTAATTTTCACGGCCTCACCTTCAGTCTGCGCGACGTCCAAAGCCTGAGAAATCGGCTGCCCTGACTATTGGAGCTTTACCCTTGATGAACAAACTGCCTCAAATCACCTTGGCGTTCTGGGTGATGAAAATCTGCGCGACGACCCTGGGGGAAACCGCGGGGGATTTGCTGTCGATGACCCTTAACGTCGGTTACGCCGTCAGCTCGCTGATTTTGATCAGTGTATTTGTGCTGACGCTCATCACGCAGTTGATGGCAAAAACCTACAAGCCGGTGCTGTACTGGATCGTGATTTTGTCGACCAGCACGGCCGGCACCACGATGTCCGATTTCATGGACCGCACCCTCGAACTGGGCTATGCCACCGGTTCAATGATCCTGATTGCAATTCTGATGGGCATTTTTGCGGCGTGGCGCCTGAGCGGTGATTCGCTGAACGTGACCAAGGTCCAGACCTTTCGCGGCGAGATGTTCTATTGGATGGCGATTCTGTTTTCCAACACCCTGGGCACGGCGCTCGGCGATTACCTGGCCGACGATTCGGGTCTGGGCTTTGCCGGCGGTGCGTTGTTGATCGGCTCGACCATTGCGGTGGTGGTGCTGTTGAAGTACTTCACCCGGATTTCGTCGGTGCTGCTGTTCTGGGTGGCGTTTGTATTGACCCGACCCTTCGGCGCAACGTTGGGTGATTTCCTGACCAAGCCGCATGAAAAGGGTGGTCTGGATTTCGGCACTATTGGTTCGTCGCTGGTATTGGCGGGGATTCTGGTGGTGATGATTGCGGGGGCTTCGTATGCGCAGAACGTGTATGGGAAGCGGGCGGTTGCCGAGTTGACCTGATACCGAGTCGTCCCCATCGCGAGCAGGCTCGCTCCCACACTGGATCTGGATACACTCCAAACCCTGTGGGAGCGAGCCTGCTCGCGAAGAGGCCGGCACAGACGATCTGGATTAGTCCGTCTCGATCCGCGAATGCTTGCGGGTGTCTTTCATGGTCACGTAGACCAGCAACGACACCGCAATGCACGCCGTCACATACCAGTAGTAACCGGTTTCCATACCAATGCTCTTGAACCACAGTGCGATGTATTCAGCGGTGCCGCCGAAGATCGACACGGTCAGCGCGTAGGGCAAACCAACGCCCAGCGCACGAATCTCGGTCGGGAACAGTTCGGCTTTGACCACTGCGTTGATCGAGGTGTAGCCGCTGACGATGATCAGTGCAGCCATGATCAGGAAGAACGCGCCCCACCAGGACTGCACGGTGTGCAGCGTGGTCAGGATCGGCACGGTGAACAGCGTGCCCAGAATGCCGAAGGCAATCAGGATCGGCCGGCGACCGACCTTATCCGACAATCCGCCCACCAGCGGTTGCAAACACATGAACAGGAACAGCGTGGCCGCCGAAATCGTAGTGGAGTCTGAGATGCTCATGCCAACCGTGTTCACCAGGTATTTCTGCATGTACGTGGTGTAGGTGTAGAACGCCAGGGTGCCGCCCATGGTCAGGCCGACCACGGTCATCAATTCCTTCGGATGGCGCAGCAAGGTGCGCATCGCGCTTTCCTTGGCCTTCTCTTTCTTGGTGAACGACTCGGTTTCTTCCATGCCACGACGCAGGTAGAGCGCGACCACGGCACACAGCGCGCCGATGGCGAACGGGATGCGCCAGCCCCAATCGTACAGTTGCTCGGTGGTCAGGGTCTGTTGCAGCACGATCAACACCGCCAGGGCGATGAGCTGACCGGAGATCAGGGTCACGTACTGGAAGCTGGAGTAGAAGCCGCGACGTTCCTTGGTCGCCATCTCGCTGAGGTAAGTCGCCGAGGTGCCGTACTCGCCACCGACCGACAGGCCTTGCAGCAAGCGTGCGAACACCAGCAGGATCGGCGCGCCAATGCCGATGGTTTCGTAACCCGGGCTCAGGGCGATCAGCAGGGAACCGAAGCACATCAGATAGACCGAGGCCATCAGCGCGGCTTTACGACCGACCTTGTCTGCGTAAAGGCCCATGAGCCAGCCACCGATCGGGCGCATGAGGAAGCCCACGGCGAAAATCGCGGCGGTGTTCAGCAGTTGTGCGGTGGTGTCGCCTTTGGGGAAAAAGGCTTTGGCGAAGTACAGGGAGAAGGCGGCGTAGACGTACCAGTCGTACCACTCGACCATGTTGCCGACCGAGCCGCTGAAGATCGATTTGATGCGGCTGGACGTGGTTCGTTCTTTGGCGGGCACGGCAGCCGACCCAAGGGGCAGGGCGTTGGAGTTATCCATTGAAGGATCCTTCATTTAATTGTTTTTGTGGAGCGCGATTAAACGCAGCCTGCGAGAGCTATAGCAGGAGATGTGCCATCTCAAAGAGGGCCGGTTTAGAGGGGGTAAGCGGATTTTGTGAGCGGAAATCCGCTTAGAGGTCGGAGGGCGATAAGCGGATTTTTGCGCATGTCCACGTTCCTGTAGGCGCGAGGCTTGCCCGCGAAGAACGATAACGCGGCTTGTCAGATGCATCGCGGTGACTGCTTCGCGGGCAAGCCTCGCTCCTACAGGTTTTATGTGATCGGTTAGATGAACATCTCTCTGCTCAACCCATGCCGCTGCATCTTTTCATTGAAGGTGCGGCGCGGCAGTTGCAGCTCTTCAAGCACCGCTTTCACATCCCCCTTATGCCGGGTCAACGCCGCCCGCAAGCAATGCGCTTCGAACGCTTCCTGCTGCGCTGCCAGCGATTGCCCCGGATCGATGCTCGCAGGCGTAGGCTCGCCGAGCCCCAACACCTGGCGTTCGGCGACGTTCGCCAGTTCGCGCACATTGCCCGGCCAGTCGTGGCTCAGCAGATGGCTCAACTGCGGACCGGTCAACGGTGCAAAGCTGCGGCCCAAGCGCTCGGCGGCATGTTGCGCAAACGATTCGAACAGCAACGGAATGTCTTCCCGACGTTCGCGCAACGGCGGCAGACGCAACTCGGCCACGTTCAATCGATAGGCCAGATCTTCGCGAAAGCGTCCGGCGCGCGCCTCATCCAACAGGTCGGGTTTGGTCGCGGCAATGATCCGCAAGTCCACGCGAATGCTCTGGTTCGACCCCAAGCGCTCCAGCTTTTGCTCCTGCAATACCCGCAGCAATTTCACTTGCTGGGCCAGCGGCATGCTTTCGATTTCATCGAGAAACAGCGTGCCGCCATCGGCGTATTCGAGCTTGCCGATGCGTTTGCCCTGGGCGCCGGTGAAGGCGCCGCTCTCGTGCCCGAACAGCTCGGCTTCGAACAACTGCTCCGGAATCGCCGCACAATTGAGGGCCACAAATGGCTGGCTGGCACGCGGACCGAAGTCATGCAGGCAGCGGGCAACCAATTCCTTGCCGCTGCCGGTTTCTCCGCGGATCAACACGTTGACCGGCAATGCCGCCAAGTCCAGCACCTGCCGACGCAAGGTCTGCAAGCCACGGGATACCCCGAGCAAGGTTGCATCGAGTTTTGCGCGGTTGTCCGCTTGCTGGTGCAAGGCGCGGTTTTCCAGCACCAGCCGGCGCTTGTCCAGCGCGCGGCGCAAGCTGCCGAGCAGGGTTTCGGGGCTGAAGGGTTTTTCCAGAAAGTCGTAGGCGCCATCGCGCATCGCATCGACGGCCATCGGCACATCGCCGTGGCCGGTCAGCAGAATCACCGGCAAGTCGGCATCACGGCGCTGCACTTCGGCCAGCAATTGCAGACCGGTCATGCCGGGCATGCGCACGTCGCTGAGGATCACGCCGGGGAAGTGCTCGGGCAACTGCGCCAGGCATTCATCGGCGCGGCTGAACAGCTGCACCTCGAACCCCGACAGGCTCAGCCACTGCTCGACGGCACTGCGGATGCTGCTTTCATCGTCGACCACCATCACTGAATTCAGCATGTGCCAGGCACCTCCAGATCGATTGGCAGCGTCAGGGTGAACACGGCCCCGTTGCCCTGATTGCCCGCACTCAGGCGGCCGCCCGATTCGTGAACGATGGCGAACGATACCGCCAAGCCAATGCCCAGGCCATCGCCCACCGCTTTGGTGGTGAAAAACGGATCGAATACTTTCGGCAGATGTTCTTCGGCGATGCCGCCACCGTTGTCGGCCACGGTCAGGCGCCAGAGTTGTTCGTTGGCTTCGAGGCGGATTTCCAGGCGCTTGCAGGGTTTATCCTGCATCGCATCCAGGGCGTTGCGCAGCAGATTGATCAACACCTGTTCCAGACGAATCGCATCACCGCGTACCCAGGCCGGGCGCGTCAGGTGCAAGACCGTGCTGACCTGTTCGTCGCGCAACCTGGTGTCGAGCAGGTGCAACGATTGGTCGACCACGGCGGCAAGATCAAGACGTTCGCGCAAGCCGCTGGGACTTTTGCGGGCGAAGGTTTTCAGGTGGCCGGTGAGGGCGGCCATGCGCGTCAGCATGTCGTCCACCGGCTTGAGCGCCTTGTAGGCATCGTCGACCCGGCCGTGATCGAGCAGCAGGCGCAGTGTCGCGAGTTGCATGCGCTGTGCGGTCAGCGGCTGGTTGATCTCATGGGCCAGCGCGGCCGACATCTGGCCGAGAGCGGCGAGTTTGGCTGATTGCACCAGCCCATCCTGCGCAGTGCGCAAGTCGCGGGTGCGTTCTTCCACCAGTTGTTCGAGCTCTTCGCGACTGCGCTGACGCATTTTCGCCAGGCGCCAGCGCTGGTTGAGAAACAGCAGCAGGAACACCAGCGTTAGCCACAACCCGGCCGCGGCGAGCGCGGCGTTGCGACTGTCTTCGAAGGCGACTTGCGGGCGACGCAACAGGTGCAGGGTCCAGCCTTCTGTGGCCAGCGGCAGGGATTCCCACAGGTAGTCCTTTTGACCGTCGGGGCCATCGACCCGCGCCAGTTCACTGTTGACGTCGAAGCGCCGCAGCGATTGAGCGTCAAGCAGCGTCAGCGGCTGCTTGTCATATTGGCGGGTGGCCTTGAGTTCGGCGTGATCACTGTCATTCAACGGTTTTAACAAGCGATAGCGCCAGCCCGGCTGGTTGGCGATGAAAATGATCCCGCGTGCATCGCTGACCAATAGCGTGTCGCTGCCCTGGCTCCATTCGCGCTCCAGTTCCGGAAATTCGAGTTTCACCACCATCGCGCCGAGAAACTCGCCGTCGTCATCAGTGACGGCACTGGACAGGAAGTAACCCGGAATCCCGCTGGTCACGCCCACCGCATAAAAACGCCCGGTGCCCTGGGTGCGGGTCTGGCTGAAGTAGGGGCGAAAGCCGTAGTTGTGGCCGACGTAACTGCTGGGCAAGCGCCAGTTGCTCGCCGCCACGGCCAGGCCGGTGTGATCGAGCAGTTCGAGGGTCGAGGACTCGGCAGCCCCGTTGATCTTTTCCAGCTTGCGGTTCAGCGTGTCCTGTTGCTCGGGGCTCACTGCACCCTTGAGCGCCGAACGCAATTGCGGGTCCAGTGCCAGCACGGCGGGCAGGGCGCGGTAACGTTCGATCAGGGTGTGCAGGGACGTGGCGTACAGCGCCAGCTGCTGATTGGCGCGGGCAGCGTCTTCCACCAGGGCCTGGCGCTCGGCGTGACGCATGGCCAGGGTGGCTGCGAGGGCGGCGCCGGCGAGGATCGCAACGGTGTACAACGTCAGGCGCAGAGGGCGCGAAAACTCGGACATGCGGGGCATTACACACGTATTCAGGAGGGGCCGCACCATACCATGGGCTTGCCCTGTCATCCCACTGTGTAGGAGCGAGCTTGCTCCGGGCGGCGTTCCGACGATGGACGTTAACGATAACGCGCTCTTCCTGAATAAACGCGTTGCTCTCAGTCCTTCGCGAGCGAGCTCGCTCCTACAAGAAAAACTGTGGGCAATAAAAAAAGCGACAGGAGGAACCCCCTGTCGCCTTTGCTGTGTCAGTCGAAGCGCTTACTGCACTTCTACCGCCAGGCTCTCACTGATCTTTTTCTGCCAGATGGCAGGACCGGTGATGTGTACCGACTCACCCTTGCTGTCGACGGCGACGGTCACTGGCATGTCTTTGACGTCGAACTCGTAGATCGCTTCCATGCCCAGTTCGGCGAATGCCACCACGCGGGATTTCTTGATGGCTTGCGCCACCAGGTAAGCCGCGCCGCCAACTGCCATCAGGTATACGGCTTTGTGGTCCTTGATCGCTTCGATTGCGGTCGGGCCGCGCTCGGATTTGCCGATCATGCCCAGCAGGCCGGTTTGCTCGAGGATCTGACGGGTGAACTTGTCCATCCGCGTTGCGGTGGTCGGACCGGCAGGGCCTACTACTTCTTCGCGCACCGGATCGACCGGGCCGACGTAATAGATGAAGCGACCTTTGAGGTCCACCGGCAAGGTTTCCCCCTTGTTCAGCATCTCGACCATGCGCTTGTGCGCCGCGTCGCGACCGGTGAGCATCTTGCCGTTGAGCAGGACGGTTTCGCCCGGCTTCCAGCTCTGCACGTCTTCCGGGGTCAGGGTGTCGAGGTTGACGCGACGGGCCGACGGACCGGCTTCCCAGACGATTTCCGGGTAGGCGTCCAGCGGTGGTGCTTCCAGGGAAGCAGGGCCGGAACCGTCGAGCACGAAGTGGGCGTGACGGGTGGCGGCGCAGTTGGGGATCATGCACACCGGCAACGAAGCGGCGTGAGTCGGGTAGTCCATGATCTTCACGTCGAGCACGGTGGTCAGGCCACCCAGGCCCTGGGCGCCGATGCCCAGTTGGTTGACCTTCTCGAACAGCTCCAGACGCATTTCTTCGATACGGTTGGACGGACCGCGCTTTTTCAGCTCGTGAATGTCGATGGATTCCATCAACACTTCCTTGGCCATCACCGCGGCTTTCTCGGCGGTGCCGCCGATGCCGATGCCCAGCATGCCCGGTGGGCACCAGCCGGCGCCCATGGTCGGAACGGTCTTCAGTACCCAGTCGACGATCGAGTCGGACGGGTTGAGCATGGCCATTTTCGACTTGTTCTCGGAACCGCCGCCCTTGGCCGCCACGTCCACTTCCACGGTGTTACCCGGAACGATGGAGTAGTGGATAACGGCCGGGGTATTGTCCTTGGTGTTTTTACGAGCGCCCGCCGGGTCGGCGAGGATCGAGGCACGCAGGACGTTTTCCGGCAGGTTGTAAGCCCGGCGCACGCCTTCGTTGATCATGTCGTCCAGGCCCATGGTGGCGCCATCCCAACGTACGTCCATACCTACGCGGACGAAGACGGTGACGATGCCGGTGTCCTGGCAAATCGGGCGGTGGCCGGTGGCGCACATACGCGAGTTGATCAGGATTTGCGCCATCGAATCGCGCGCTGCCGGCGATTCTTCACGCAGGTAGGCCTCGTGCATCGCCTGGATGAAGTCAACGGGGTGGTAATAGGAAATGAATTGCAGGGCGTCGGCAACGCTCTGAATCAGGTCGTCTTGCTTGATCACGGTCATGAGTCGCGCTCCTCTAAAAGACGGGAACATTCAATAAGGTGCTTGCAGCTTGGGTGCATCGGTCGGTTGCAAGCACCTTTACAAGGCACGCCGGGGTGCTGGCGCGACGCTAAAAAGGCGCGGCAGTATACCGCGCCTCGCGAGTGGGCACACGCGCCGACGGTCAAACATTGGTCGTATACATTGCCCCGTTGCGAACCGACCTGAAACACGACTTTATCGCTCAATACAATCCTGCAGCCGCTGGCGAAGCCTGCGTTCGGCTGCGAAGCAGTCGCAAATCTTGCGTTTGAGGTCTGACTGACACACCGAGGTGCATGGTTGTACGACTGCTTCGCAGCCGAACGCAGGCTTCGCCAGCTGCTACAGGGGATACGGCAAAGTATCAGGAATTCGGGCCATGGCTTTGACGCCAGTTTTTTCTCCCCTAAATTTGAATGGTCATTTATCAGACACGCCACTAAAGTGGCATTCGGCCTGTAGAGTAGAAACTCCAGCAGCCTCCTTTTGCACGGTGAGTCACGATTGACCCATAACGCCCTCCAGCGCCTTTTGCTCAAACGCTTTGCCCTCGCAGCCGGCACTTACGCCCTGGCTCTGGTCTTGCTGTGGCTGGCATTCTTCACTGGCCACTACGATGAGCCGTTAGCCAGCGTGGCCGTCGGCAGTGCGCTTGTCGTCATCAGCCAGGCGGCGCTTTTCGCGGTGTTTTATTCGGGTTTCAACCTTCGGTTCAACGATCCGAGCCTGACCGAAGCGCAAGTCTTGCTGGGGCTGGGTTGGCAAACCTGGCTGATCGCCCACATGGATGTGGCTCGCGGCGCCTTTCTGGTGTTCTACGTACTGATTCTGCTGTTCGGCCTGTTCCATCTGTCACGCCGGGCCTTGACTCGTTGTGCGCTGTTGGTCTTCTTCAGTTTCAGCGCAATCACGCTATGGGAGGGCTACCACTTCCAGCTAGCCGATCCGGCACTGGCGGTGCTGCAGGTTTGCGTGTTGTTTATTGTGCTGGTCTGGCTGGTGCTTTACGCCCGTCACGTCCAGGCATCGCGGCAACGCATGCGTCAGCGGCGGTTTGCTTTGCAGGCGCACCAGGACACGCTGCGCGGGATGATGCGTCAGCTCGAAGACTTGGTGGCAACCGATGAACTGACCGGGCTGTTCAATCGCCGACATTTCCTGCGCCTGGCTTCCCGCGAGTTGAACACCATGGAAGTCGGAGTCGTGCACGGCCTGGCGCTGATCGACCTCGACCATTTCAAACGGATCAACGACGTCCACGGTCACGCCGCCGGCGATCAGGTGCTGCAAGCCTTTGCCGGCGTTGGCACTGCCTGCCTGCGCGAGGGGGATGTGCTGGCCCGCTACGGTGGCGAAGAGTTCGTGCTGTTGTTGCCCGATTGCAATGCCGAGCGATTGACCTCGTGTTGCGAACGGCTGCGCATTGCATTCACCGATGTCGAGTTGATCGGCCTTAACGTGAGCAACCTCAGCCTTAGCGCCGGTTTGACGCTGCTGGAACTGGACGATGATCTCGACGACGCTTTGCAGCGGGCGGATCAGGCGCTCTATCGCGCTAAACGTGACGGTCGCAATCGTTGCGCGGCAGCGTGGGAGAACGTTGATGCCTGAATTGCGCGTGGGAGAACGCCACTGGTCGGTGGCGACCGGCAGCAATTTGCTTGATGCGTTGAATCAGAATGGCGTGTCAGTGCCTTACAGCTGTCGCGCCGGCAGTTGTCATGCCTGCCTGGTGCAGTGTGTGCAAGGGCTGCCCAGCGACAGCCGACCTGATGCCTTGAGCGCCGACCAGCGTCAGCAAGGCTGGCGCCTGGCCTGCCAGTGTCAGGTGACCGAAGATTTACAGGTGCACACCTTTGACCCGGAGCAGGACGGTTGCCCGGCCGAGGTCGCGGCCGTCGATTGGTTGTGTGCCAGCGTGCTGCGCTTGCGTCTGACCCCGCAACGACCTTTGCGCTACGGCGCAGGACAGCATCTGGTGCTGTGGGCCGCAAACGTGGCTCGGCCGTATTCGTTGGCCAGCCTGCCGGAAGAAGACCGCTTTCTGGAGTTCCATATCGATTGTCGTCAGCCGGGAGCGTTCAGCGATGCCGCGCGCCAGTTCCGGATCGGTGATTCGATCAGCCTCGGGGAGTTGCGCGGCGGCGCCTTGCATTACGACGCTGACTGGCACAACCGACCGCTTTGGCTGATGGCCTCTGGCACCGGTCTGGGACCTTTGTTCGGCGTCTTGCGCGAAGCGTTGCGTCAGGATCATCAGGGCGTTATCCGCGTTATTCACCTGGCCCATGATGCCACTGAGCACTATCTGGCCAAGCCCCTGCAAGCCATGGCCGCCAGTCGCCCGAACCTCAGTGTCGAGCTCTGGACCCCGGCCGGGTTGCCAGAAAAATTGGCGCAACTGCGCCTGGTTTCCCGACAAACCCTGGCTCTGGTCTGTGGGTCTCCCGACAGTGTCGACGCCTTTTCCCGACGCTTGTACCTGGCGGGACTGCCGCGCAATCAACTGCTGGCCGATGTTTTCACTCCTCGTGGTTGAGCGCTGATTGGCGGGCCTCTTCGCGAGCAGGCTCGCACATTGGAACTTCAGCGCTCACAAATCCCTGTGCGAGCCTGCTCGCGAAGGGGGTCTCCCAGGCAACACACCTTCAGGCTCAGAAACGCAAAAGCCCCGCCATTCACATGGCGGGGCTTTTGTTTTTCAGCGATCGATCACTCAGACCATCGGGTCGCCAACGTGCAGGATTTTCATCCCGTTGGTGCCACCGATGGTGTGGTAGCTATCGCCCTTGGTCAGGATGACCCAGTCGCCTTTCTCGACGACACCGCGCTTGAGCAACTCGTCGATCGCAGCCTGGCTGACTTGCTCAGGCGGCAAGGACGCCGGGTCGAACGGTACGGTGTAGACGCCACGGAACATGGCGGCACGAGCCTGGGTTTCGCGGTGCGGGGAGAACGCGTAGATCGGCACCGAGGAACGGATGCGCGACATGATCAAAGGCGTGTAGCCACTTTCGGTCAACGCGATGATCGCTTTCACGCCCGGGAAGTGGTTGGCAGTGTACATGGCCGCCAGGGCGATGCTCTGGTCGCAGCTTTCGAAGACCTTGCCGATACGGTGGCTGGAGGTCTTGCTGGTCGGGTGCTTTTCAGCGCCGATGCAGATGCGCGCCATGGCTTGTACCGCTTCCAGCGGGTACAGGCCAGCGGCACTTTCAGCCGAGAGCATCACGGCGTCGGTGTAGTCGAGCACGGCGTTGGCTACGTCTGACACTTCTGCGCGGGTCGGCATCGGATTCTGGATCATCGACTCCATCATCTGGGTCGCGACAATCACAGCCTTGTTGTGGCGGCGTGCGTGCAGAATGATTTTCTTCTGAATGCCCACCAGCTCGGCGTCGCCGATTTCCACACCCAGGTCACCACGGGCAACCATCACCGCATCGGAGGCTTTGATCAGCGCATCGAGGGTGTCGTCGTCGGCGACGGCTTCGGCGCGTTCGATCTTCGCCACCAGCCAGGCAGTACCGCCAGCCTCGTCGCGCAGTTGACGGGCGTATTCCATGTCGGCGGCATCACGGGGGAAGGATACCGCGAGGTAGTCGACTTGCATCTCGGCGGCGAGCTTGATGTCGGCCTTGTCTTTTTCAGTCAGGGCCGGAGCCGTCAGACCGCCGCCGCGACGGTTGATGCCTTTATGGTCGGACAGCGGACCGCCGATCAGTACGGTGCAATTCAGTTCGGTGGTGTTGGCAGTATCAACGCGCATGACCACGCGGCCATCGTCGAGCAGCAGCTCGTCGCCTACGCCGCAATCCTTGACCAGATCCGGGTAGTCGATGCCGACCACTTGCTGGTTGCCTTCGGTCAACGGATGGCTGGTGGAGAAGGTGAATTGATCACCGATCTTCAGCTCGATCTTCTTGTTGGCGAATTTGGCGATACGAATTTTCGGGCCTTGCAGGTCACCCAGCAGAGCGACGAAGCGCCCGTGCTTGGCAGCGAGGTCACGCACCAGCTTCGCGCGAGCCTTGTGCTCGTCGGGGGTGCCGTGGGAGAAGTTCAGGCGGGCGACGTCCAGGCCAGCCAGAATCAGCTGTTCGAGAACTTCCGGCGAGTTACTGGCCGGGCCAAGGGTAGCGACGATTTTGGTACGACGGACGGACATGCAAAGACTCCTGAGTTCAAGCGCTGAGTGAGGCTACTATGCTCTCCGGTTGTAGTCATTGTTCGTGTGCACTACTTATTCGCTTGTTTCTTTAAATGAACATTCTTGAAGATTTTCGCCAACGGGTCGATACAGAGCTCAAGACAGGAGAACCCCCATGCGATTCGTGCTCATAGCCGCCCTTGCCCTCAGTGTTGTGGGCTGCACCCGTTGGTCGATGAACCACCATTTGAATAATGCCTACAGCGCCTATGACCGGGGCAATTGCGAGCAAGTGATGCTTGAATTATCCAAGGTCGACCGCGACAGCCGCGAGCGCCGCTACGTGCAACCGGAAGTGTCGATGATGCGCGGCCTCTGCCTGGAACGTCAGATGATGTTTATTGATGCGGCCCAGACTTACCAGTACATCATCGCAACCTATCCGGAAAGCGAGTACGCCTATCGCGCCCGCGCACGGCTGGAAACCTTGCAGAGCCTGGGTCATTACCCGACTCGTTCCGCCGCGGTCGTGCGCCCGACACAGTTCTGATCGCAGCTGACATTTAAAGGCTGGCCGACCGATGACGGTGAGCTATAGTCGAAAGAACCGGTTTTGCAGTCGTGTCTCTAAACCGGCGTAACACCTGTGATCGGCAGACGTAAGCGGCGGCGGTTCTGTGGACTGTCGCACCGGGATCGGGGAGAGCGCGTTTGCTTGCCAGGCAGACCCGTTCCGAAGCATTAGTGCGGCTCTGCTTAAGGGCCTTGCGTAGCGAATTCAGCATGTTCACTGACCGCCGGATCGAGCGGCATCAACTGCCGTATTTTCTGAGAGTGTTCAACAGCATCACCGACAAACCCATCGGCTTCCTGGGCAACGTGAGCGAAGACGGGCTAATGCTCATCAGTCAGTTGCCGATGATGATCGGCGCCGATTTCGATCTGCGCCTGAAAATCCCCGCTAGTGGCGGCATTGTGCAGGTCATTGATGTGCGGGCGTGTTGTTTGTGGTGCCATGAAGATGCTAACCCCCATCACTATGACGCCGGTTTTAGCCTGCAACGGGCACCGCCGGAATATGGGCAACTGGTCAGTGCATTGCGCCAGTACTTCAGTTTTCAGCCGTTGCCGGCGTCCGTCTGACAACTCCTCCTGTAGGAGCGAGCTTGCTCGCGAAGGGCGTTAACGATAACGCGTTCCTCCTGAATAAACGCGTTGCTCTGAAGTCCTTCGCGAGCAAGCTCGCTCCTACAGAAGTCTCGGGCCGCATTTAATCTACAGTCCCCCAGGTTGGTCATCAGCACGACCAGTGCCCGGCGTTTTTGCGAGACTACTGGCCGGGGCGGGATGTGAGCGCCTAGACTTCGCCGATCATCAGTTCAGGAACCGCCCGTGACCTCCATCTTCTGGTATGACTACGAAACCACGGGCATCAACCCCCGTTGCGACCGTCCGCTACAAATGGCGGGAATTCGCACCGACGTCGATCTCAATGAAATCGATGAGTCGGTCAACCTCTACTGCCAGCCCAGCGACGACATCCTGCCGCACCCTGCCGCCTGCGCGATCACCGGTATTACGCCCGGTCGACTGGCCGAACAAGGACTGAGCGAAGCCGATTTCATGACCCGGGTGCATGCGCAGCTCGCAACGCCCGGCACCTGTGGCGCGGGGTACAACACGCTGCGTTTCGACGACGAAATGACCCGCTACAGCTTGTACCGAAACTTTTTCGACCCTTACGCGCGCGAGTGGCAGGGCGGTAACAGCCGCTGGGACCTGATCGATGTGGTGCGGGCGGCGTATGCCTTGCGCCCGGATGGCATTGTTTGGCCGAAGGACGATGAGGGGCGGGTTACGCTCAAACTCGAGCGCCTGACCGCCGCCAACGGTATTGATCACGGCAATGCCCACGAAGCGCTGTCAGACGTTCGCGCGACCATCGCCCTTGCACGCTTGATACGGGAAAAACAGCCAAAACTGTATGACTGGCTGTTTCAGTTACGCGGTAAACAACGGGTGATGGATCAGATTCGGCTCTTGCAGCCGATGGTGCATGTTTCCGGGCGTTTTTCAGCAGCACGCAACTATATCGGTGTGGTGCTGCCGCTGGCGTGGCATCCCCGTAACCGCAACGCCCTGATTGTCTGTGACCTGCACCTGGATCCTCAAAACCTGCTTGATCTGGATGCCGACGCATTGCGCCAGCGGTTGTATACCCGCCGCGATGACCTGGCCGATGGCGAATTGCCGGTGCCACTCAAGCTTATCCACATCAATAAATGCCCGGTGGTGGCGCCGTTGTCGGTACTTCGTCCTGTCGATCAGCAACGTCTCGAGCTGGACATGGCGCTCTATCAGGCGCGGGCGCTGCGGCTAAGTGACGCACAAAAAATGTGGCACGATAAAGTTCTGGCGATGTATGCGAGCGAGGACTTTTCACCAAGCCAAGACCCTGAGCAACAGTTATACGATGGTTTTATCGGTGATCGGGATCGGCGCTTATGTGAGCAAGTCAGAACCGCGGACCCCGTGCAATTGGCGCAACAGCAATGGCCTTTCGATGATGAACGTTTACCGGAATTGTTGTTTCGATATCGCGCACGTAACTTCCCCGATACGTTGAGTTTTGAAGAGCAAGAACGTTGGCGAATATTCTGTCAGCAACGTTTGTCAGACCTTGAGTGGGGGGCGCCCAATACACTGGAAACTTTTGTAGAGGCCGCAGCCCAATTGAACATTACGGCTACATCGTTTCAGCGAAAGGTGCTGAATGAGTGGCAGGATTATGTGCAGGGATTACGCAATCGTTTGAGTCTTTGAAAACGAATATGTCCATGGCTCGAAAATCGGGCATAAAAAAACGCCAGCATCAGCTGGCGTTCTTTTCATCGCGGATCAGTCCGCGACAAGCTCTGCGGCTTAGCCCAGCAGAGTTGCCCAGCCTTCAACCACGTCACCGCCCCACTTGGCTTTCCACTCTTTCAGAGTTTTGTGGTTGCCACCTTTGGTTTCGATGACTTCGCCGTTGTGCGGGTTTTTGTATTGTTTAACTTTGCGAGCGCGTTTGGTGCCAGTAGTTTTTACTGCGCCGCCACGTGCAGCCTTGGTTTTGGCTTCTGGATCCAGCAGCGCGATGATGTCACGCAGGGACTTGGAGTATTCGCCCATCAAGGTGCGCAGTTTGCCTTCGAATTCCAGCTCGGTTTGCAGTTTGTCGTCTTGGGACAGATTCTTCAAACGGGCTTGCAGCTCTTTGATAGCTTCTTCGGTGGCGCGATATTCGTTGATCAAGGACATGAGGATTACCTTATGTTGGGCGCTGGATGGCAGGGGACAGTGACGCAATAATAGTCAGGGTGTTTCATCAAGTAAACATTTAACCGGGGTTTATTTAATTTAGTTGCGGTGAATAGCGGATAAATTGGATGTGTATCTAAGTAGCCTGACGCAGGGGTCACAGATATTCACAATTGAGCTCTTGAAGATTAGCTACAAGAGCACCATCGCGCGGGAAGAGGGTAATGCCGGAACCTGTGTCACCGGACCAACGTGCAAGCCAAGGCATCATCAATACTGTAGTTTTGCTGCGCAAACGCTAGAATGGCGGCCTTTGCGAAGTTCTGGAGTTCCCCCCTCATGCGCACTTTTCGGCTGGTGATTTCTTGCCCGGACCGCGTCGGCATCGTTGCTAAAGTCAGTAACTTTCTGGCGTCACATAACGGCTGGATCACTGAGGCGAGCCATCACTCGGACAATCTCAGTGGCTGGTTCTTCATGCGTCACGAAATTCGTGCCGACTCGCTGCCTTTTGGTATCGAAGCGTTTCGCGAAGCCTTTGCACCGATTGCGCAAGAGTTCTCGATGGACTGGCGCATCACTGATACGGCGCAGAAGAAGCGCGTGGTGTTGATGGCCAGCCGCGAGTCCCACTGCCTGGCCGACTTGCTGCATCGCTGGCACAGTGATGAACTGGACTGCGAAATTTCCTGCGTGATTTCCAACCATGATGACTTGCGCAGCATGGTCGAGTGGCACGGTATTCCTTATTACCACGTACCGGTCAATCCGCAGGACAAAGAGCCGGCGTTTGCCGAAGTCTCGCGCCTGGTTAAACAGCACGATGCCGAAGTGGTTGTACTTGCCCGTTATATGCAAATCCTGCCACCGCAGTTGTGCCGCGAGTATGCCCACAAGGTCATCAACATTCACCACAGCTTCCTGCCGTCGTTCGTCGGTGCCAAGCCGTATCATCAAGCCTCCTTGCGCGGTGTGAAGTTGATTGGTGCTACTTGCCACTACGTGACCGAAGAACTGGATGCGGGTCCGATCATCGAGCAGGACGTGGTGCGTGTGAGCCACAGCGACAGTATCGAGGACATGGTGCGTTTTGGTCGTGACGTCGAGAAGATGGTGCTGGCTCGTGGTCTGCGTTATCACCTGGAAGACCGGGTGTTGGTGCACGGCAACAAAACGGTCGTGTTCTGACCGCAGCACTGCACGGTTGAAATTCGAAGGGCCTGGGCGTTCAATCGTTCCAGGCCCTTCGCCGTTTCTGCACTGAGGAAATGATAATGGCCGATCCACTGGACAAAGCCACTTCCAAGGCCCCCGCTACATTGGGGGAGGGGTGTTTGAGCCGCTACGACCCGGATGACATGAGTCCCGAAGACGGCACGGAGTTTCCTGGGGCTATGGAGTTGTGGGAGGCGTTGAATCCTGAGCCTGAACTTGTATCTGCTGGCGATGGGGTACTGGTGAATAGGGTGTGAAGTTTGGCTGAGTAGGTTCTTTGATTGGGTGTATATCCGTTTTTTTGGGTGCGGCCGCTATTGGTTTCGCTTTTACAGCGAGGCACCGAATGGAGAGGCAAGACTTTTTGGTTACTTTTGAGGCGTTCGGTACGTGTCAAAAGTGACCCGCCGTAAGGGCGGAACCCTAAGCCGCCGCTACCGCAAGAACGGATATGTACACAATCAAAAAATCCTCTGCCATAGCAAGACCAAGCCCCACGCTCCTAAGCCTGCTTAAACTTCATCAACTTCTTCAGCAGTGGCCGCCCAAGCATCAGCAAAAACACCGGCCCGCCCACGAGCAAATAGAAGTAATAAGTCACCGCCCGCCAAATCAGAATCGCCGCCGCTGCGGTAGATTTCCCCACCATGGGTGCCAACAGCGCCGCCGAGGTCAGTTCTGCCGCCCCGGCACCGCCCGGCAACAGGCTGAACTGCCCGGCACTCAGAGAAAGCATCTGGATCAGAAAACACCAGGCCCACTGCAAGTCCGCCCCGAGCCCACGCAGCGTCAGATACAGCACGCTGTAGCGTAAGACCCAATGCAGGCAGGTGAGGGCAAACACCTTGATCAGCGTCTGAAAAGGCAATTTCAACGTGTCCGTAAACGCCGCCAGGAAGTGCAGGAGTTTGCGTGTCCAGCGCAGGCGCGTGGTGGCTTTGACGTTCAAGCGAGCGAGCAACCGGCCGCCAAGACGAATCAGCAACCGGTGGTAGCGGGCGATCAGCCCACAACTGATTAACCCGCCGAACAAGGAAATGGCGCTCACGGTCAGCAGCCATTCCATGCGCTGGCTGAGGTGCTGAAACAGTGCATAAATCAGGATCCCGCTCAGCGCGCAGAGGAAAAACAGCAAATCGCTCAGCTGGTCCATGGCGAACACCGCGCTGCCCCTGGCCGGGCGCACGCCGTTGCGTGCCAGCAATGCCATGATCGTCAGCGGTCCACCGCTGCCGCCGGGCGTGGCGCAATAGGCGAACTCGGCGGCCATCACCACGCCGAGGCTTTTGAACCGACTCACCTCATTGCGCTGATCGCCCAGCAACAGGCGCAAGCGCATCGTGTTCACTACCCAACACAGCAGGATCATGCCGAACATGATCAACAGCCAGGTCAGCGGAAAGCTTTGCAGTCGCGCCCCTGTCTGACTACCGCCAAGCAGCAGGGGAATCAGCACCGCAGCGAGCAGGGCGACGAGCAGCAGAATTGCGCGACTCATGCGGCGCGACCGATGCGGTCGCTTTGCGATGCCAGCCACCCGGCCTTGGTCATCGGCACCCGGCCCTCGTCGAGCAATCGCTTGAGGGTTTGCAGCCAGTAAGTGCGCGAGAACTCATGGCGCATGTCCACTGGGTGCAGGCCCAGGCGTATCACCGGCGCCTGGCGCCAGCGCTGTTCGCGTTGATCGCTGACGAGTTTTGACAGGCCTCGGCGCCAGGCACTGCGTGCACTCCAGACCAGGCCCGGGGCATCGATCGCCGTGAACTGCGGCAAACGATAGAGATGCTGTGGGTCGCTGGTGTAGTTCAGCGGTAATTGGCGCAAGGCCTCGCGGGTACCGTTGCTCATCAACCAGGCCGGGGCGACGAAACCCTCCAGCGGCCAGTTAAAGCGCCGGAACACGTCGATGCCCGCATGCAGGCGGGCCAATGCGGCTTCCCTGGACAAGCTGTAGAACTCACCTTCATGGGTGTAGACGCGACGCATGAACCAGTCTCGAGGATTGTTTGCAGAGGGGGCGTCATCGCAATGAAAGTAGCCGTGCAACGCCAGTTCATCACCCCGGGCAACCCGGTCGGTCAGAAGGCGTCGAAATCCTGGATGGGCATTCAGGTCGTTGTGTTTGTGAAAGTCCGGCACCACCAGCCAAGTCATCGGCACCATGCCCAGCGCATCGACGGCTTCAACGAAGGGTTGGTAATCGGCCCAGGTTGGCGGTGCAACATCATGCAGCACCACTAAAAGGCTGCGCGGGTTCATGAGCTCAACCATTGGCGGCCAGCGGCCGTGGGTGGCTGCCGAGCACGGCGTGATAGTGCCCCAGCAGGCTGTTGACCACTGAGTCCCACGAATAATGCAGCTCCACATGGCTGCGAGCCTGCTTGCCGAGAACGGCGCTGCCCGACGTGAATAACTCGCGTACTGCATTGGCCATTGCCGACGAATTGTTCGGGGCGCAAAGCAGGCCGCATTGATCGGTGACAATCTCTTGAAACGCCCCGGCCGCCACGGCCACGACTGGAATGCCACTGGCCATGGCTTCCAGAATCACCAGACCGAACGTCTCCTGATCGCCAGCGTGCAACAGCGCATCGGCACTGGCCATTAATCGAGCAACTTGCGCCGCCGGGCAGAAATCATCAATCACAGTGACGTTGTCCGGCACCACGGCCGGCATCGATGAGCCGACCAGCAGCAGGTGATAACGTCGGCCCAGCCGACACATGCAGTTGAGCAGCACCGGCAGGTTTTTTTCCTTGGAGCCACGTCCGGCGAAGATCAGCAGGTGGGTATGTTCATCGATACCCAATTCGGCCCGCAGACCGGAATCTCGCAAGCCGGGGTTGAAGGTTTGCAAGTCCACGCCCAAGGGCTGTACGTAAACGTTTTTCACCCCCAGGCCGATCAGTTTGTCGGCCATGACCTGGCTCGGCGCCAGAACCCGGTCGAAGTTGCCGTAAAGCTTGCTGACATAGGCTTCGACATTCCCGGTGACCCAGTTGCCCATGCGGTTGCTGACCAGCAGCGGCAGGTCCGAGTGATAAAAACCGATCACTGCTACGTCGAGTTGGCGTTTAGCGTCCAAAGCCGCCCAGGCGGTGAGGTAAGGATCGCCGACCTCAATCAGATCGGGCTGCAAATCCTGCAGGACATTGCGCCAGGGCGCGAGGCGGAGGGGGAAGCGATACCCCTTGCCGAAAGGGAGGGCGGGGGCCGGAACGGTGTAAACGCCATCCTGTTCGCTGAAGGAAGGTCCAGGGATCAGCAGGCTATGGCGAATGCCCGGTTTGATCCCCAGGCGACGGTGCTTTGCATCCAGATAAGTGCGCACGCCACCGCTGGCAGGGGCGTAGAACATCGTTATGTCAGCGATATGCACAATGAGCATCCCTCCGGTCCGTTGTTCTCCCTTGGTTGACCTTTATGAAGGATAGATGTTCGTTTGGGGTTTTGTGGCGGGATA